>JAQVGE010000014.1 GCA_028696935.1 Minisyncoccota bacterium
CATGCAAAAGAATGTAAAATCTTTTTCATACATTTCAGCTGGATCAGAACCTTCTTCTTCAAATATTAATTTTGATTCGTCTAATTCTTCTTCTGATATTGCTTTTAATGAAAATGAAGGTCTATCACCGGGAGTATGCTTTTTATACATTTCTAACATATCTATAACATCTATTCCAGGAAAAACATTATCGTATTCAAAATCTAGATTATCGTCTAATGCTTTTCTTAATGAAAAACTAACTGTATTAAATGGTGATATAAATTTTAATCCATCTAAACCGAATTCATCAAATATTTTTCTTGCAATATATGGTAAGTCAAATTTTGAATTCCAAGCTGAAATAATATCTGGTGTATTTTTAGACATAAAAATCATAAAACTATTAAGAAGATCTTTATAGTTTAAAAATATATTAATTTCTATTTCAGTGTCATCATACTTTGAATATAATTCTCTTATCTTTTTTTCTTCTTCAATAATATCTACTTTTTCTTTTGGACAAAACCAACAATAATATTTTTTTGTATAAGTATCATATATTGTAATAGCATTAATTGGTGCTATATTATGACTAAATGATGGCATTAAACTATCAACAACATATGCTTCAATGTCTAGAAGAAATATTCTTGGATTTATATCTTTGGGAAATTCAATATTATAAAAACTATCACACGCAAATCTTTGTTCTGGAGAAACATCTCCTTCTGCTGTTATATATCTTCCCATGTTATAAATTTCTCTAGCGTCAGAAGGATCAATGTATATTTTAATTAGTTCATTATTAGTTCCTAAAAGCGTATAAGTAGTATCTATTTCTCCATACGTTCTATAAGAAGAATCTACAAAAATGTAATGGTCATAAGGAACTTTTGTTTTAAATAAGTTATTACTATTTTTCTTCCTATAGAACATTTCAATGTTTTTACTATAAGAATTATATTTTATTTTTGTTGGTAAAAAATTGATTTTTTTCACAAGTTTTTAACACCTCAACTACAGTATTTTATAGCATTAATTATATCATATAAACACTCATCTATAGTAGAAAAACTTGTATTAATTGCAATAAAATTTAATTGTCTATTTTTTATTTCATTAAAGAATAATTCTTGTGTTTCATATATTGTTGTATTTTCTGGTAGCTCTTCATTATGCTTTTTTAATCTTTCTTTAATATCATTTTCATTAGCATAACAATATACTATTAAATGATTAACATTTTTAATAGAATCACAAAGCTTTTCAAAAAAATCATTTAATTCTTTTTCTCTATTAAACAGATTATTATACACAATATTACTTATAGGACCTCTGTCTACTACATAATGAATAAAATTAGTTCTTTTATTAAACTCTTCTTTTAATGTAGTTTTTCCTGTTTTATCCATTCCTTCAAAAATGACAACAGCTTGTTTTATAATAATCATTCCTTTCTTAAAAAATTAACTTTTTAGCTTTCTAGGCTAAAAAGTTAATAAATAATTAAATTTTCTTAAAACAAATTAGATTAAAATTTTAACACTTGTTTAGTAAGAGTATTATTTAAATTAAATAAATGTTCACTAAACCCACCAGGAAGATCACACCCTTCAGGGTGTGATTAGTTCACATCCATTTTTAAATAATCTCCTTTTATTTATCCGCAAGTTGGAACATCTCTTTCAAAAAATCCTGCAGGATATTTTTCATCAACTTCTTTTTCAATTTCTTCAAGTTGTTTTTCTACGTTAGCAAAAATAGAAGAAAATATTTGTCTATCAGAATGTTCGCCGTTTATTTCATCTCTAGTACCATTATAAATAAAATCTTTCTCATTCCATTCAAAAATATCACTATCTTTATCTGGCTGAAATAAATTTGTGCTCCTATTTTGTCTGGCAGTCATAACAAAGAATTTAGCTGGTTTATGTATAAATTTCTTATTTAGTGTTTTAACAAGGATTGGATATTTTTTAACTAGTTCTAGAATCATTTGATAAGCAATAATATTATCTGTATAAGGTTGTATTTGCTTATCTATTCTATCATTAATAAACATAAGTGTATCCTTAAGACTCATAGACATAAAATAATATGTTTCAAGGCATCTAGGAAGAATATTTCTAGCATCCATAATAGATATTTGTTTTGAATCTATCATATCACAATATAGCTGTTTTGTTTCTAGGACAATCTTCTTCCATCTCTCATAAAAATCAGGACTATTTTCTACTGATGTTGGCGTGAGAGAATTCTTATGTGTCCACCACTTATCAGCTGAACATTCTGCAGAAAATACTGCACGTCTATGTCTAAGAATATGTGTTACTTCTTGCAATCCAATACCTTCAATAAGAAAATTCCAACGAATTGTTTCCATTGTAGTTGGAAGAATCTGATAATTAAAAACTTTATGCATAACTAAATCTTTAGTTCGATCATCCATAATAGTATTAAAAGACATTGGATCGTCAGACCAAGTTGCATTTGCAAATGGAATACAATATTCTTTTATTTCATCAAAAGAAGGAGATTGAACTAAAGTTACTTTAATTGATTCTAGTGCATTTTTAAATTCTGTAGTTGGCTTTTCATTAAACCTAATTGGCATGGGAGATTTTTTAGGAATAAGATCATTATTAATTGGCATTTTTAAATAATTTCCTCCATCTTTTCTTTTAGTATAATTTCAAGTTTATTTTTATATCTATAATATCTTCCAGTCGCTTCTGCTAAAATATCACTAAATTGAGTATTTCCTAATGCTACTTCATTATCGCAATATTGAACAGCAGATAAACTATCAGCTATTTTAAGTATAGTATCTACTAATTCTTTATCAATGTCATTTAACTTGTTGTATTTTTCAATTATTTCTGGAAATTCTTCTTCAAAAAATTTATTTTCATATTTTTCTAGAATTTTAGTAATTTCTGGCATTGCGCATTTTGCATCATAAGTAATGTCATTTATTACTATTTCAGGAGCATCATGAATTGTACACATTTCTAAACATACTAATTTTATATTATCATTTACTTTATAATAATCGCAAATTTTGTGCGCAAATAATACTACAAAAAAACTGTGTTCTGCTACAGATTCACTATTTATTTTTTGCCATGTATTGTATCTTACAATATTTTGTAATCTATAAATCTTTTTAAGATACGGAAAATTTATTTCATTTAAACAATTAATAAACAATTATTTTTTCTTCCTTTATTTTTTATTCAATAAATCCAGTATAAACAGTTGTAATTTCATCAGCTGCAGAAATTGTATTAAATTGTATTTCATCAAAATTTGTAATTACTAATTTACCAGATCTAGCTAACATAACATTAAATACATTTTTACCAAGAGTTTCACAATAATATATAATTGGTTTTCCTAATGCGTAAGCATAACCAGCTTCCCAAATAGTACCAATATCTTTACCATCAGTAACTACAAATACACCATCAACTTTATCCATAGCAGAAAGATTTCCATTAAAAACTTCAGTCTGTTCGGATATTGTTGCATTTTTATTAAGATGACACATTTCTTTTGGAGACCAAACTTCAAAACCCAATTCTCTAAGTTTTGCTTTAAGCCTTTCTTCTCTTTCTACTTGTTCTGGCGTAAAAAATGGTGAAGCAAAATAAAGCGATTTAATCATTGTCTTATAAATTCCTTTCAAATTTTTTCTAGATTATCAGAACTTGTTGATGTTATAGTAACATCTTTTGGTCCATTAATAACAGCTGTTACATAATCTCCAATAACAAAATCATAACTTCTATTATATGAACTATTTTTATTTATAAACTCAACTGTTAATTTTTTCTCGCTATTAATAGAATATATTCCTTGAGAATTCATGAATATTGGATCCTCTTTAATAAGAGCATCATTAATAAATCTTACAATTTGATCTGCGTTTTTTCCAGTCCAGAGAAGAAAATTAATTGTCATTATCTCTCATCCTTTCTATTTAAGTAGAGAAAAATCTAATATATATATTTTAACATACTTGAATTAAAAAGTAAATAGTTAAAAGACTAAAATGCTACCATTATTTCTAATGGTAGCAGATTAATTAATAATATCTTTTAATTGATTCTTTATCTTTTAACTTTATTACATTTTTTTTAGAAGCTTGAACTCTGTTTTTAATCTTTTTAACATTACATTTAAAATTGTAATCTTCTGCATAAAAATCTTCTTCTATATCTTCTAGATATTCTTGTTTCACTTTTGCCAAAATTAATTAGTTGCACTCCTTGTTTTTAATTATAATTAAAATTTGTTATTTAATTTTAATAGGTTTTTCAAAATAGCCAAAATATTTAATACAAAATGGTTCAACGAATTCTTCTATAAATTTATCTAATCTTTCTGGATATTTACCATTATATCGTACAATAAATTCCATATCATTATTATCATAAAAATCATCTAAAATTTCTATAAAACCATTATATGGTCTTAAAAATGCAGATTGATTAATTTCATATAAACAATTTTTGCAATGACTTTTAAAATTATGATTTACTGAATGCGTAGTTATATTTCTAGTATCTACTTTTTCTAAATTCATTTCTTCTCTTTTTTTATTAAATTCTTCAATATTATTATCTATCACTTTTTGTTTGTCAATTATCACTTTATAAGCGATTTCATTTGGATCATTATCATTTAAAGAATTTTTTACAGTAGCTAATAATTTTTTTGCTACCATAGATTTTCTTTTATTTCTTTTAGATGAAGTAATAATAAAATCTAAGTCAATTGAATTTTCAATTTCTTTTTTAAGTTCTTCGCATATAAAATCAGTTAAAAAATCTGAAAGTTCTTGAGGATCATCTATAATAACTGTTTGTAAAGCTTCAAGCATTAAATTATTAAAATTACTATTTCTCATTTCTAAAATTAATGTTTTCTTAAGTGCTTCACAAACTTGAAGAAGAGCTTTTTGACCTTCTCCATCATTTATTTCTAATATAGCTGATTTAAAATCTGTATAATTAGGCAAAATAAAATACAACTCCTATAATTTATTTTTAAAAGATATAAAAGAAGTAGGATCAAATACTGTATGATCTATATTATTAATTTTATCTTTTAGCAGATCAACACCTTCTACTTTATAATTAATATCTTCTATATTCTTAATATATTTTAACACAAATAATAAATTCTGTAAACGAATTCCATCAGTTTCATTGTCATCATATAATTCTTTATTATCTAATAAAGAAAAAACATTTAGTTTATTATTATATTTTAACTCTAAAGCTGAATAATAAGAAAACGTCGCATTTAATTCTAAATCCCACTCTTGTAAATAACAACTTGACATTAATTTTTTCCATAAATCTTTTTCGCTGTTATTTGTTTTTTCAGTAATAGCATTTGAAATAGCTTTTACAGAATCTACTGTTAATTTTACTTCTTTACTTAATTCTCTTTTTACTTTATATTCCGGAACTTCAGAAATTGGATAACGATATCTATATAATAAATCTACTTCTTCATCATCTGGTCTTCCATTAAATAAAGCTTTTATATCGACTTCAGTTCTAATTTTAACATCTTCTAATTTACTATTAGTATATTGCTTAAAAATAGATTTTAAATCATTATTATAATTAATAGGAGAATCTTTAAGGTAAGTTGCTATTCCAATATCGTGAAAACCATATCTACCAGCCCTTCCTATTAATTGAAAAAATTCTGATGGTTTTAATGTTTCGCCAGTAGGTCTATTACAAGTAGTAATAATAACAGTTTTAGCTGGAAAATTAACTCCTAGTGATAAAGCATCTGTACCTACTACAACATCTATATAACCTAATGAAAAAAGAAGTTCTATGAATCTCTTTTCTTTTGGAAGCATTTTTCCATGATAAGGAGAAACACCATAATTCCAAGACTCTTGATATGTTATTTTATTTTTATTTGCTAAATCATTTATTTTATTAATTTTCTGCTTATTTGTTTTTGTTCTATTAGAAATTAACAAATTAACAATTTGAAAAATGTCTTTAACGCTAAAAACAAAAACTATAGCTTCTTGTATATCTTTAATTGTAATTCCATTATAATTATATTCTAATGGAACTAATCTTTCATTAGACTCAGAAACAATTATTTTTTTATTAGTTAAATATTTTAAATATTTATTTAATCTTTCTGGCTCTTTACAAGTTGCAGACATTAATAAAAGTTTTGTATCTTTATGTGATTTATCAATAGATTCTATATAACATCTTGCTCTATCATCATTTTGAAATATATAATGAAATTCATCAATAATTATATCACAAGGCTGTAAATAATACCCCTGAGAATAAATTTCTTGAGTCATACATAAAACTCTAGAATCTAAATTCCATTTAACATCTCCAGTTACAAGACCTACATCTATTCCTTCTTCTTTTAGTTTTAAATACCTTTCATTTGATAAAGCTTTTATTGGACTAGTAAAAATTATTTTTCTAAAACTATATTCATCTAATGTATTAAAAACATTAGACCAATAGTATGATATTATTGTTTTACCAGAATTAGTTGGTGCACAAACTAAAGCATTTTTATTTTGTACTTTTTTAATGATTTTTTCTTGAAATTTTAAAGGTTCATAGATCATTATTAAAATATTTTAACTTTTCTAATTAAAAATTATTTTCTATAACTTTATTTCTATCAATAATCTCTTGTGTAAGTTTTATAAATTTTTTATTTCTGAATGTACAAACATACCACTCATCATTTTTGAACAAATAAATATAATCATAAATTCCAGATTCTGCTAAAAAGTCGTTTTCATTAGCATAAAGTTCTGGTTCTTCTTTACCTTTTCTTTTCATATCTCTGTGATAAAATTTACTTTTATCTAAAGTTTCTGCAATATGACTAGCGTTTCCAAGATCAATTAATTCTTCAACTTTTTCTTCTGTGTTATAGTTATTAAATAGTATATTACCGAGATATGAAGGATAGCTATCAAAGTGATTATAAATAGCTCTAACATAATGTTCTCCTTTTCTTTGCAATCCAATCTTTGAACTAGTAGACATATTTTTTTCTCCTTTTTTTTATTAAATCTAAGCTATAGGTTTTATTTGCTTTTTCTTTTTTGACCATTTAAATAATAATCCGCTGCTTACTTCAATAGCAATAAATTCTGTATTATTAAATTCATTTTCTAATGACATAAAAGATTTTAGATTATCTTTTGAATCATCAAAAAATACAGCTTTTTCATAAGGATAACTATTTAAATATTCTTTCATTATCCTTGTTTTAGCTTCATGAATTGATTCAGAATCGTTTAAAAGTTCACTTCCAGAACGTCGTATATAAACTCTAGATTTATCTCCAACTTTAATTCCAGCTTTTATAAAACTTTGTAAAAAAATATTTTTATCATTCATATCAGCTCGAGCTGTTATAAAAATTATTTTGTTATGATCATAACCTTCTGCGTTTTTAAATGTTTTTTGAAAATTATGTAATTTTCTAACAGTGCTATTAATTACTTTTGCAGTATCATTAAAAATTTTAGAATCTTTAAACTGCTTAAAATTGTATTTTTCATTTGGCTGAAGTTTATAAGTGTTAAATTCCATAGAATCTAACTGTTTTATTTCTTCATTAGTGTCTTTATCTTCTACAATTACTTTAGCTGTAGTTTTAAAAAGAGTATCATCAATGTCAACAAATAGAATTGTGTTTTTTGCATTTAAATTTAAATTATGAATCTTAAAGTCAGATAATAAACTTTTTAATTTATCTAAAAAGTCTAAATTCTTTTCTGTCAATAGTTTCACCTCTATTCTAAAAATTTTACTGTACTATTTTTATCTTTTTTAGAAACAAGTATATTTTTTACATTATCATAACTAATCGGTATTGATATATGAGATATTAAATACAAATCTATTTGATGCCTTTTTTGAACGTCATTTAATGTTTCTATGACAGCATTAACTCCCGGATAATCTAAAGAATCAAATATTTCATCCAATATCAAAAATTTTGGGAGATTAGGTTTTATATGACTAGTAAATTCATATAAAGATAGTATCATAGCTACGTCAATTCTTTTTCTTTCTCCTGAACTCATTTGCCAATAATTTGTCTCATACTTATCTTTATATAAAATAATATCTATATTACTATCATCATCTATTTCTATTTTTCCAATAATTTCATTATTGTAAAGTTTAGAAATATAATATTCAAAAATATCTGATAATAATATAACGTATTTTCTTATAATAGATGCTCTTAAAAGAGATTTAGGTGAAAATAGATTAAACCAATATTCTATAGCATTTTTCCAATCAGTTCTAATAAGTATAGCCTTTTCAATACTTTTAAGCTTTTTTTCATATTTATTTTTATCTTCACTATTTAAACTTTCTATCTTTATATTATTTATATCATTATTTAATTTTTTAATTTGCTTGTTAATACCGTTAACACTTTGTTCATGAATCATTTTTTTAGATTCAATTTCTTTTATTTTATTAGAATTTTCTAATAAATTATTATTAATAATTTTCTTTTTAGATGAATATTCTTCTGAATAAATTAAATAAACTTCTATTTCTTTTAAAAGATCAGTTTTTGTTTTTTCATATTCTAATTCTATAGCAGAAGTGTATTCACTAGTAACAAGTTGTTTGCAAGTTGGACATAATCCGCCACTTAAAGCTTTTATTTTTTTTAATTCTTTATCAATTTTTTCAATACTATTTTTATTAATAACAACTTTATTATTAATATTTTTAATTTCTTTATCTATAGATTCTATTTCTTTTTTAAAATTTTTAATATTCTCTTCATATTCTTCTGTTGATTCAAATTCTACTTTAAGAATATCATCTAATTCTTTTAAACAATTATTGAGCTCATCTTGTAAATAATCTTTGTATTTTTCTTTATTATTGTCTATTATTTCAATAATATTTATTGTGCTTTTTTTAAGATTTTTTAAATAATCTAAATATTTTTCATTTGAATTTTTAAATGTTCTTGCTTTTTCATAGCTTTCATCAATTATTTCTAGATTAATAATTTTTTTAAATAAATCAATTCTTTGCCCATAATTCATAGACAATAAATTTACATTATCTTTATAATAAACAATTGTTTGAGCAAATAATTCTGGTTCTAGATTAATAAATGATCTAATATCAGTATCAGATAATCTTTTTAATCTTTTTGTTTTGCTTTCTCCATCTATTTCTATTTCAGTTGAACTAGTTTTTTCAGATTTAGTTCTTTTTATCTTTAAAATTTGATTAGCATTATCTTCTGAAATAAAATATTCCACAGAATTTAGCATTTCTTTAGCACCATGTCTAATCATTTCATTTAGCTTTACTTTTTGCTTTGAACCTCTTAATCCCCTACCATAAATATTGAACATTAATGATTCACTTATAAAAGCAGATTTTCCGCTTCCATTACTAGAATCATTTGTGTCATTATCATAATTAATACCATTTATCAAAAATGTAGTAGGTGGTTCATTATAATCTTTAATTAGATCTATTTCTGAATTATAGAATGAAAGAAAATTTTTAAGCTGTATTTTTTTTAAACGCACTTATTTTCCGTCCTCTGTTTTAATCTCCGTTGTAGTTTCTTGCAGCCATTTAATCCAATTTTCTATAGCAACAATGAATGATACGTATTCAATTGATTTTTTATTCATAATATTTAAAGCTAACATTATAAATTTAATTGCTAACCAAAATCTAAATTTATTAAATTTTTCAAGCATTTTTATCATTTCCTTTTAACTATTAATCATATTAAAAATTTTAATAGCTATATCTTTTTTAACTGGTTCTGAAAATTGAAAAGAATAATCAACCAATTTTTCTTTAGTTAAAGTACTTGATTGTATTAATTCTGAAAATTCTTTAAAATAGTCTGCATTTAATTCTAATTTATTACCATTAATGTCTGTAGTTAAAATACTTTTTTCAAATTGTATAGATTTAAAGAATTCTTTTAGTTTAGATACTTTTTTTAATTCAGAAATATTATTATAAATATATTTTATTTTAGTTTGAGCCAATTTAGATGGATTGCTTTCTTTACAGTAATCTTTCAATGCTTCAAAATCTCTAAAAGTTTTATAATAACAAGTATGTTTATTTTCTATAAATTCTAAACTCAAATCTTTTGTGTCTAAGACATATAAACCTTTAGATTCATTAATATTAGAAAAATTTATATTTCTACATGATCCGATGTATTTAACTAATTTGCTATCAATAAAATACTCTATTGGTTCATGTATATGTCCTAGCAAAACTAAATCATATTTATATTTTTTAATTAAATCTTTAGCTGAAGGTATATTTTCTAAACTTACAAAAGATCTTTCATCATAACTAAAATATTTACTTTGTTGCAAATCAAAATGCCCAAGAAGAAGTTTTTTATTTCCTTTAGTAAATTTATTTTCTATAGATTTTAAACTATTTACAACATTATTACTGTAAGGTATAAAGCCAACATCTAAATTATTATCTAAAGAAGCTACATCAGGGCTATCAAATACAATCACGTTTGAAAAATTTTTAAAAGGAAGAATTAAAGAAGTTTTAACTGAAATAACATAATCACCAATTTTTGTATTATTTACTTTATCATCTACTAAATCATGATTTCCAGCTATAAATATGATAGGAACTTCTAATGATAAATTAGAAAATAATTCTGAAACAATAGACATTACACTTGTTGTTATCATATGAGGAACATCAAATATGTCACCTAAAAAAACAACGTAATCAGGTTTATATTTATAGACTGTTTCTTTTATTAGATTAAAAGTGTTAAATATTTCAGTAAAAGAATCACTATTAATAAAACCTGATTTATTATTTGGTATATGAATATCTCCACATATTACTAATTTCATTCACTCGACCAACCTCTTAAGAAGTATATTAGCATTATACACTGTTTTCTTATGTAAGTACATAAAACTAATTAAAGCTTTTGAATTTCTTTTTAAAATTTCTTCATCATCTGTATCTAAATCATCTTTATAATTAAGTTTAAGCAAATCTAAAATTATTCTTCTATGAAATTTACTCTTACTAAATGTAGTTAATGATTTTTTAATCTCTTGATTTATTTGAAAAAGAAAAGGAGTTTCAATTAAATTCATATCAATAACAAACATGTTATTATGAATTAACTTAACATTTTCATTAAGAATGGTTATTATTTTTTCAAACTTCTTTTTTAATCCTTTATCATTTTCAACAGTCTTTTTTAAGATGTCAATCAAAGAATATATTGTTTCTACAATATATTCATTACTATAATTTTTATGCAATAATTCAAATATAGAAAATATCTTTTTCCAACCAATACCATTAGCGCCTTTAATATTGTCGCTTTTATCTCCAACAATAGATTTTGCTAATGCATAATTCTTAGAATTAAAATAAATATTTTCTTTGAAAGTTTTTTCTACCCAATTATCTTTATTTACAAATTCTTTATTCCAATTATATATTCTTACATTATCATCTATTAATTGTAACATATCTGTATCATTACTAGCTATAGTAAAATTTATATTATTATTTAACTGTTTCATATATTGAATTACACATCTAATTATCATATCAGCTTCTACATCTTTTATTTCAATGTAAGCAGTTGGAAGACTTCTAGCTAATAGTTTTAAATACTCTAAATAACTTTTTTCTTTTTCTTCATCAGTTAACGTTTTATATTTTTTTCTATTTTGTTTATAACCTTCTACAATTCCAGCAGCTCTTTTATTAAAACCGCAATCTGAGCAAATAAATACAAGATCGGGCTTTGCTAAAAAAAATAATTTATCTATTCTATTTAAAATGGAATACGTTAAATTTTGTGTAACTTCTCCGACTTCTAATTCTGCTAATTCAGACGTATAAATATAACGTTTAACTAAGTTCATCCAATCAATAATTAATATATTCATTTTCACATTAACCTTTCAAATAAAAATAAGAAAAAGACCATTTTTAAATTCTTATTTAGGTCTTTTTTCTTATTTTTTAATTACATTTAATCTTTAAGTGCAGTTGTTGCAACGGTAGCTACAATATCTTCATTTCTAAATGTTACAGCATAAATAAGATTACTAAATAACATCTCAGTTTCAAAAATATCTTTATGTCTTAAAACTGAATTTAGTAATTTAATAAAATTTACGTCAAATTTACTATTAAATATTACTTCTTCTGTTTCTGTTTCTACAGTAAAATCAAATTTATTTCCAGAAAAATCTTCAATTAAAAAATTAATTCCATCATTTACACCTTTAACTTCAATTGAATTAGCTTCATTAATAAGAGAAAAACCAGAAATAATTTCTTTAATATTTTCAACAGAAAGATTATGTGTAATATAAGGAACATCTGTTATATTATTCATTTGTTTTACAAGTTCAAAAATAGATAAACCATCATGT
>JAQVGE010000184.1 GCA_028696935.1 Minisyncoccota bacterium
TAAGGCGAAAACTCTCGTGGTGGGAGTCAACACCGACGCCCTCTATCCGCCCACCGAAGAATTCTACCGCGTCGCCATGGGCATTCCGGGCGCAAAACTCTTCGCCTACGACTCTATTTTGGGGCACATAGGCAATAGCAGAGATTTGGACAAGGCTACCGACGTTATGAAAGCGTTCATCGAAGAAGCTGAAGGCGAAAAGTAAACGTTCCTTTGCCGAAGTTTGTCACCTTTAAAATCAGCCAACGCGATGATAACCATTCCTCGTCAGCGCTACGTTCAACCCATTACCAGCACAGTCCTGCCTAATGTTTCTCCTTTCTTGATCGCCGCCAACCCCTCGTTCGCCCGCTCCAGCGGCAGAGTCTTGGAGACATAGGGCCGCACAATCCCTCGTTCGACGATTGCGATAACCTCCCGCAGCTCCTGCCTCGTGGTAGCCTTGACTCCATGGATAGTCCACTCGTTGTTGTGCACGTTAAGCATGTTAAAGCAGACAGGATTAACAGGATCGTAACCAAGGGAATAGTAGTGACCGCCCTTTTTCAGACAGCTCAGCGACCATTCCACAGACTCCTTGCGACCCACCCCGTCGATTATCAGATCCACACCTTTGCCGCTCGTCAGTTCTCGCACCTTTGCCACCGAATCCTCTTTGAGAGGATTCGTCGTACGCCCTACGTTGAACGATCTTGCAAGCTCTATCGCCTTTTCATTTACATCGGCGGCTATCACAAGAGCGCCTGTGCCTAAAGCCAGCTGTACTGCATGAATACCGAGCCCGCCCAACCCTATGATTAGCACACTGTTTCCCATGCCCAACCGGGCAAGGCGCCCTAAGACATGATAGGGAGTAGCCACAGCATCGGGCAAAATCGCCATGCGCTCGAAGGCAATATCGGACTCGAAGGTGCATAAGTTGGACGCCGGCATAGCGACATATTCCGCAAATCCTCCAGACAGTTCAAATCCTATCCGCCTAATGGAAGTACAGAGATTCTCCCGCCCTGTGAGACAAAGTTCGCATACTCCGCAGGGAACTATATGAAACGCCACCCCCTTGTCGCCCAGCTTGAGATTGCGCACATCCTTGCCCAGCGCCACTACTTCACCCGCTATTTCATGGCCCGGTACATGGGGCAACTGTATGCAAGAACCCAATTGGCCAGAAACCAGCTTTATGTCCGTCTGGCACATTCCGCAGGCCTGCACCTTTACCACAATCTCGCCAGGTAAGGGTTCTGGATCAGGCAAGTGAGAAAGTCTCAAATCAGCGTTGTACGATTCCAGAACCATTGCTTTCATTTACTTGCCCACATCCAAAGTTCTAAACTCGTCGCCGAAATCGTGGGAGGCGGTAAAACCTCCATCCACCACAATAGTCTGGCCGGTAATATAATCGGAGCCCGGGGAACTCAAGAAGAGGATCACTGGCACAATGCAGTCGGTATCGCCCGTACCCAAGGGCACCGCTTCGTTCACCCTTCGCCCCACCGGCGAATTGTGCACCGCCGAAGAGCCTGGTGTTCGGATGAATCCCGGCGCTATGCAGTTTACATTGATCTTGTAGGGAGCCAATTCCAGGGCCAGAATGCGGGTTAGCCCCATCATGCCACTTTTTGCCGCGCTATAGGGCGGCGAAGCTATCGCCACCAAACCCACAACCGAGGAAAGGTTGATGATCTTTCCTTTTTTCTGAGCGATCATGTGGGGTGCTACAGCCTTGGACACTAAAAACGCCGACTTAAGGTTAGTGTCGATAATCTTGTCCCAGGTTTCTTCAGGGGTCTGCAGCAAGGGCAGGCGCTCCAAGTACCCCACATTGTTCACTAGAATATCGATTTTTCCGAAAGCAGCGATAATGTCGGCCACCATAGCCTCCACCTGATCGCCCTTGGTTACATCCACCTTCATAGCCTTGGCCGAGCCGCCGGCTGCTACAATTTCCGCCACCGTCTCCTTGGCTGCTGCCTCGTTATAATCCGGGCATACCACTGTAGCTCCCTCTTGGGCAAATGCTTTACAGTAGGCCTTGCCCAAACCCATGCCGCCACCTGTCACCACCACTACCTTGTCCGTGAACTGTCCTGAACCCATGCTTTACTCCCTTTACCAAAAACCGCTGTATAAATAATTAAATCGCACAACTTAAAAAAATGCTAATCATTATCGCGGCGATATGCTTCAACTATCTTTTTCAGACAAGACAGGATAACAAGACAGAACAGGATTAACAGGATTTTGTATTTAATTTCCCAATCCAATATTTATTTAAATTATCTTCTCTAAATTCAATTCTTTTCCTAACCCTAAAAATTATCCTGCCAATCATGAAAATCCTGTTATCCTGTCCAACGGTTTTTAGCAGCCGGAAAATTTATTCAAGAACGCAACCGTCGCGTCGACCCAGCCTTCGATAATTGCCTTTCCTTTTTCGGCAGTGGCCGCCATGGGATCGCCCAACGCGCCGGACTTCGTCTCCTCGTTGGAAGAGCGGAAAACCGAGAAACTCACATCGTTGATCTTCAGCTTGTGAAGCCCCGCAAAAGGCGCCCCGGCTATGGGCACCGAGGGCTTTTCGGCCACGGCCTTGTCCATCTTCACCGTCTCGGGAGCGATCGCCATAATCACCGACGTCATGATCTCACCTGCGTGGGTGAACTTGCCTTCTTTGATATCGACCTTCCTGGAGGCCATTACTTCTGCGGACACATGCCATAGATTCACCAAGCCCACCAGAATTCCTTCGTCCCTAAGTTCCAGCCCGACAGTACCGATAGGCTCGTCGTTGAAGGTATGGGGGCTTACGAAGAAAATGTGGGTAAAGCCATTGCGCACCAGACAGCGGCAGTACTGGCGCAGATAATCCATGAGACTTTCCTTGGAAAGCCCAATCATGCCC
>JAQVGE010000185.1 GCA_028696935.1 Minisyncoccota bacterium
CCTGCGCGCGTTGTCGCAATGCCGGGCAATGCGCAGGCTGAGCGTTTCCAGCCCCTGCAGGATCAGGAAAGCGCTCATGGGGCTTAAGCACGCGCCGAATTCGCGGATCATCTGCAGCCGGAGCCGCGTGGCGATGGGCGCGGGCTGATCGGCATAGACGATGTTGCCGTTTTGCGCGTCGGGCGCGGTGAGGCTGGCAAAGCGGGGGTTGTGGAAATCGAACGTGCCCATATCCACCACGATGCCGCCGATGGTGGTGCCGTGGCCGCCCGCGTATTTGCTGAGGCTGTGGACAACGATGTCCGCGCCGTGCTCTTTGGCATGGAAGATGGGGGGCATGCCGAAGGTGTTATCCAGCACCACAGGCAGGCCGTGGCGGCGGGCGACGGCGCTGACGGCGTCAAAATCCGGTACGTTGATGTTGGGGTTGCAGATGGTTTCCAGATAGAGCATTTTCGTGTTCGGGCGGATGGCCGCCTCCATGGCCGCCACGTCGTCGGGATCGACAAACGTGGTGGTGATGCCCGCCACCTGCGGCAGGCGCGAGGCCAGCAGCGTTACCGTGCCGCCGTACAGCGTGCTGATGGCCACGATATGGTCGCCGGTATCGCACAGGGCGAACACCGCCGCCGATACCGCCGCCATGCCGCTGGCAAAGGCCACGCTTGCCGCGCCGTCCTCCAGCGCGGTTACGCGTTCTTCCAAAACGCTTACGGTCGGGTTTTCAATACGGGTGTAAGTAAAACCTTCCGCCGCGCCGGAAAACACATCCGCCGCCGCTTTGGCGCTGGGATAACAATAGCTGGTGGTCTGGTAAATTGGCACCGCGCGGGAATAGGTTTGCTTATCGGGGGTCTGCCCAGCGTGGAGCTGGAGCGTCTCGAAACCGGGTTTCTTTTCCGCCATGGTCGGATTCTCCTTTCAGATCGGCCCGGGACCGGCCGTTCTGCCTGAATATGCAAAACAAGCCCATCCCGAGGCGGGAGGGCTTGCCATTACGCAAAGTTGCGAACGCCAAAGCGTTCACCCACGACCGCTATCGGGGCGACAATTGCTCATGCCGGACATTCGCATGGTCATGATCATGGTCATCCCTCGCTTTCGGAGTAGGTTTGGGTTAGAATAGCAGATAAATGCGGGGTTGTCAAGCGCAAACAGGCGCGGAGCCCTTTTTCGGACCCCGCGCCGTATGTTTTTATTTATGTACAATTGTAAGACAGGTGAAGTTCGGGTTCCTTACACCCGAATAAACGTCATCACGATCACGCGGTAGCTGTACACGATGATCGCCGAAAACAGGATGCTGTCCATCCGGTCCAGCATACCGCCGTGGCCGGGGAACAGGGTGCCGAAATCCTTGATGCCGCAATGGCGCTTGACCATGCTGGCGAACAGGTCGCCCATCTGCGCGGCTACGCCGCCCACAAAGCCCACCAGAATGTTGGCCCACATCGGCGGGAATGCCTGCGTAGGCAGCACGCTCGCGAAAATGTAGCCCACCAGCCACGCCAGCAGCACGCTCCCGATCAGCCCGCCGATGGCCCCGGACACGGTTTTGTGCGGGCTGATGTGCGGGCACAGCTTTTTGCCGCCGATCCATGTGCCCGTAAACAGCGCGAAGGTGTCCCCACCCACGGCGATGGCGAACACCATCGTCAAAAGCATCGCCTGCATGCGGCGCAGCGGCACATCCAGAATGCCGAACAGACACATGCCGGGCAGCACCAGCGTAAGCATCGGCAGGGCGCTCACCATCACATCCGTCAGCGTCGGGTCCTCACGGCGCATGATCTGCAAAATAATGAAGAAAAAGATGATCGTCAGCGTCGGGATGATGACGACCGAGCTGTAATACATCATCAACGGCACGCTCACGGCCAGCGCGACATAGCTGGTCCAGCATACGGGGTGATGGCCGTGCTGCTTCAGGGCGCGAAGCTCCTCGTATATGCACAGCGTAACGGCGATAAAAGCCGCCGCCGCGAAAAACCACCCGCCGAGAAACAAAAGCGCCGCCAGCGCGATCAGCAGGAGTGCGCCGGTAATGATTCTTTGCGCCATACGGCTACCTTCCTTCGCGCGATTTTTTTGCGTTTCCGGCCGCCGAACGGCCCGATACCGCTGAAGTGTCACAAGTTAGCTACTATTCGCCGCCCAAGGGCGGAATCCTGCCCAAATCGGCAAACACGGTGCGGCGAAAGCCCTCCGTTGAGCGCTTATTCCTCGCTCCGGCCGCCGTAGCGGCGCGAACGGCTCTGGTATTCGGCGATGCAGGCGTGATAATCCTCCAGCGTGAAATCCGGCCAAAGCTTCTGCGGGAAAACAAACTCGGCGTAAGCGCACTGCCAGAGCATAAAATTGCTCAGCCGCATTTCGCCGCTGGTGCGAATCAGCAAATCCACATCCGGCAGCCCGGCGGTGTACAGACGGTCGGCCACGGACTGTTCGTCAATGGCTTCCGGCAGCAGAATGCCGTCGGCAACCTCGCGGGCCAGAAGGCGCGCGGCTCGGGCGAGCTCCGCCCGTCCGCCGTAATTGATGGCGAGGTTCAGCTTCAGCCCGGTATTGTCAAAGGTGCGGGTTTCGGCGTCGATGAGCGCCTGCCGCTGTGCGGGCGGCAGCGTTTCTTTCTCGCCCAGAATCAGGATGCGCACGTTCTTCTCGTCCAGCTCGTCGATTTCGCTGCTGAAAAATTCGAGCAGCAGGCTCATCAGCGCGTCCACCTCGGTTTGGGAACGAGACCAGTTCTCGGTGGAAAAGGCGTACAGCGAAAGCGCTTCGATGCCGATATCGCTGGAATTGCGGATGATTTCACGCAGGGCTTCGGTGCCCGCGCGATGGCCAAGGGCGATTTTGATTTTATTCTTTTTCGCCCAGCGGCCATTGCCGTCCATAATG
>JAQVGE010000186.1 GCA_028696935.1 Minisyncoccota bacterium
GCCTGACGCAGTTATATCGACGGCGTAAGCCTGACACTTGCAAAATATTAGAAAAGCCGCCAAGACAGCGGCAAAAATCGTTTTCCGCAGATCAAATCACTCCTGCCGAACAAAAAAACAAGGGGCAGGCGACTAGGCGCTCCGCCCCCAGATAAAACAAGGTTATGATGCGTCAGCTATTGTGAACGTAACAGTTTTGGTGCCGCTAACCACTCCTGCCGCAGCCGTTGCCGAGAAGGTGTAGCTGATAGCCTGTGCGCTGTCGGTGCCAGTGCTCAGAGCTGTTACAACATCCACTACACTGCCTGCAGTGGCGTTCGAGATATCAACCGCTCCGGCGGATGTCGCCAGTGAGCTTGCAAGCTGTACGGTAAGTGTGGTTCCAGTCGGCATAGCTTCGTCAATGCCGGCAGTGATCTTCTTGCCGGTTTCGTTAGTGGTGACCGAATACGTTGTGGTATTGTCCGTAGCCGCCACTGGGGCGCCTCCGGCAGTGGCAGCGTTGACCACAAGCGGGCCCGGATTGCCGCTCACCGTGATCTCGTTTATCTCCTCCACTTCAAACGTTACAGTCTGAGTGGCGCTGTCTGCCGCGTAGGCTGCCGCAACCATGCAAAGCAATGCCGCCACAACAAAAAGAACCGCGAAAGTCTTTCTTGTCCTCATTATTTTCACCTCCTTCCATTGGAACACTTATCTTAAAAACCGGACTCGCAAAATCACCGATTAAAAAGCGAAAAACAGCGTTTTTATGTTTTACCGCGGAGACGACAACTCATTTTTTCCCGCTGCGTTGAAACAGTCCAAGAGTTTGTCCGCACCCCCAAGTGGGGATTTTAGACTTGCAAAAAACGACACATACCTACAGATATACCCTTTAGCAGCATGACTTCGTTAAATTACCATAAATTTTAACAATTTTAAATTAATCTTTATTATTAAATAACAAACTTTCCGTATGATTTGTTCCATTATAGCATAAAAAAAGTAAAAACAGAAACGCAAAGCAGCAGGAACATCTTGGTGCGTGGAATGGGAGTGACACGGTTAACGTCTCTGTGAATTTAATACTACTGATCACTGCTGTCCAAGATAACTTAAATTTCCAAATATCCTCCGGTAATAGCAAGGCTTTGTTAATCGTTTTTGGACGCATTTAAACATGCTAAAATATTAGTAATATCAATGCTTAAGGGTGATTTTACATGAGTAGAGAATTTAGAGATATTAACAGGAAGGCCAAATTTCTTTTTCCTGAATCAGTTGAAGAATGGCTTCCAGAAAATCATCTTGCGCGATTTGTAGTTGAGCTTGTCGACAGTCTTGATGTTCGTGCGATTGAATCGGCTTATCGTAAAGGCGGAGTTGCCGCTTATCACCCGAGGATGTTGCTCTCCTTGATCTTTTACGGATACGCGACAGGAGTATTTTCAAGCAGAAAAATAGAACGCGCAACCTACGATTCTGTCGCCTTTCGCTATATAGCGGTCAACATGCATCCTGACCACGACACCATATCCAATTTCCGTAAAAGGTTTTTGCCTCAGCTTGGCTCTCTTTTTACGCAGATTTTGTTGATGGCGAATCAGGTCGGCTGTCTCAAACTTGGCACAGTTAGTATAGATGGGACAAAAGTTCACGCAAATGCGTCAAAGCACTCTGCAATGAGCTACGGTTACGCCTGTGAGCTTGAAAAGCGGCTCCGGTCCGAGATGGAAGAATTGCTAAAGATGGCCGAAGAAGCGGATAACACCCAGCTTCCTGAAGAACTCGATATACCGGAAGAACTATCACGTCGAAGCAAACGAATTGCTGCGATTCAGGAAGCGAAGCAGGAGATCCAACGTCGTACGTCAGATCGCTACGAACAAGAAAAAAAAAAGAATATGAGGAAAAACTGAAGGCTCGCGCAAAGCGCGGGCAGGAGACAGGAAAGAAGAGCCGCGGCAGAACACCTGCCGCTCCCAAAGGACCTGAACCACGCGCAAAGGATCAGGTAAATCTCACGGATGGAGATTCACGGATCATGCCAATATCGGGCGGTGGTTTTGAACAGTGCTTCAACGCACAGGCAGCGGTCGATAACAAATCTCTCCTGGTCGTTGTATCCGATGTGACCCAAAAGCCCAATGACAGACAGGAATTGATTCCGGTGCTTAAAGCAATTGATCAGTTGCCTGAAGATTTGCCAAAAGTACAAAAAATACTGGCTGATGCGGGTTATTACAGCAAGACAAACGTGGAAGCCTGTGAAGATAGAAACATTACACCCTTTATAGCTCTTGGACGGATGCCGCATAACCCGGACATACCCGAGCGATTTACAGGACCCGAACCTGAAACGGCAGAGAGGGCGACGTAGCGAATGAAAAACAGACTCAAGAGCAAAGAGGGGCGCAAGATATTTTCACGAAGAAAATGCACGATAGAGCCTATATTCGGCATCATCAAAAATGTATTGGGCTTCCGTCAATTTCTTTTCCGTGGATTGGAAGCGGTCCGATGTGAATGGCAATTGGTATGCCTGTCATGGAACATTAAGAGATTACATGTTCTGATGAGGTAAGATGACTCAAATAAAGATTAGAACGCAAGGACAGCAGGTCGTATAACCTGAAAAAGATGCGCTAAAACTTTAACCGGGTATTAATGGGGCTTTTCTACAAGTAATCGCCGACAGACTGCTAGCTTACAGCTTAGCCCATGCGCCGGGATTGTTCACCGGATCTGTTTTCCAATCTGGATTACTTGAAATCGTGACATTGTAGTTTGCAACGTAGTATGATCCGTTATAATAGCAAATGCTTCCTCTTGGATAAGTGGTGCTCCCATTACTTACTGCGGTATTCCAATCCACAGGCGTAGACTGTTCTTCCGGTGATTTAATTTTCATAAAA
>JAQVGE010000187.1 GCA_028696935.1 Minisyncoccota bacterium
TCTTTCGATTAGTGCTTCGGGTTTTTGCGTAGGGTACCCAGATCTTTCTAAGGCTTGAGAATTAATATAAGGGATATCCCATACATCCCTCATTGATGACCACCTATAAACTCCTTCATCATCTTCAAAAAATTCAGTTTCTGTGGCACCATAATTTACAATACCAGCCTTTCGTCCCTTCGCTTTTGTATATGACTTTTCTTTTGATGGATTATATTTTCTTAAGTTAGTTTTTTGGTAGAAAAAAATATTATCATGTTGCTTGTTAAACTCATTCTTAGCACCCGCCGCCGTTCTGTAGGACCAGATAATTTCATTTACGAGGTTTTTAGGGCCAAAAATCTCATCTAATAACATTCTTAAGTGATGTGCTTTATGCCAGTCACAATGTAAATATATACTGCCTGTATCAGATAATAATTCTCTTAATAGTATTAACCTTTCATACATGAATTGCAGATATTCGTCATTAGTCCATATATCTCCATATTGTTTTTCTTCGAATGACGTATTATCGCTCGAAATTGTTTGGTCTCGTAGGGAAATTTTTTTCTGGTAATCAGCCTTACTGTCAAATGGAGGATCTATATAAATAAGATCCACTTCGCCGCGAAATTCTTTCAATAAGTGGCTCATAACTTGGAGGTTATCACCCCAGAATATCTTGTTTATCCAGCCGTCCTGTTCCTCTCCGTACCGTTCGCGTAGTTGGGCTGGGAAGTACTGTGTTGATCTGTAGGGGCGCTTACCAGTCCAACGCAACTCCGGGAAGCCCTTTATTGTAGGACGTTCGTCAAATTCAAAAACCTGTTGCTCAGCCATATCATTCATTCCTCCAAGATCATTTATTTCCTACAGAAAAAACGGAAGTCACATTCAGTGCATGTTTTAACAGAGGAAGACCGTTCGTTGTACTCTTTGCTCAATATTTTATGCACCGTATCGTCAAAAGCCTCCACCGTAGCATCTATTGCGGTTTTCTGATAAGGGTAGCTGATAGTGGGAACGCCGTCATTCTCGCCAGTGTAGTAAAGGTGCATCTTACTGACTTTTTGTCCGGTTTTCTCTTCTATAAGATGAGCATATAACTGAAGTTGCCTCCGGTAAAGTTCGAGTCGCTCAGTATCCTTGAAAATATCGGGTTTTTTCTCCGACTTGAAATCTACCAGTTCTACAGTATCTCCTTCACCCTTTATCAGGTCAATCTTGCCCTCGATGATATAGTCTGGTTTAACAAGTGAAACGCTTACCTCCGCATCTTTCAGCGTGTGCCATTGCCCAGCCTGTTGGTCGGCATATCGGAGAATCTGTTTCAATGCTGCGTTCTTTTGCGGTTCCGCAAGGTATGTTCGCTCGCTTTTTGTTAGCGAAGTGTAGTTAGTGTCGAACCAGCCTGTTATATTGTCTGGGTTTATGAGGTGTTCTTCGTTTCGTAGAGCAGCCCTGTGTATGTCCTCAATAGTCTGGTGGACAAGCATACCAAACAACATGGCGTTTACGCGCACAGGCGCAAAGTCCAGTTCCTTGTAAAATTTATACTGGAGCGAGCAGTTCTCGTAGACAGAGATGTGGGATGTAAACGAGAATGTGTCCTTCAGATTTACATCCTTTATGTCCTTAAACGAAAATTCGGAAATGTCGAAATCTTTATCATCCGTATCTGGTAACTCATCGTAAACTTCTTTGAAGTACATGCTCGGAGTTCGTTTGTCTTCATTACAAGTCAAGAGGAGTAAGTCCTGAGCCCTGGAGAACGCAGTGTAATACAGACGCCAAAAGTCAAAGTACTTCGTCTGGTCGTGAGGTTCGAACGCCGGACGCTTGAAGTATTTATCCTCAACGTCCTTGATGAGGTCGTTATATGACTTTCGTGGATAATTACTAAGAGAGTCTACGAATACAATCGGAAACTCCATTCCCTTGGACTGGTGTATTGTCAGAAACGACACGCAACCGCTTGGTGCGTATTCCGCATCGTCTTCGTATTCGTTGATGCTACCGTCCAAGAGTAACCTCAGATAGAGGTTAAAGAACTTTTCCGTATTGCCGTCTATGTACTTGGCATTTAAAACATCTACTCTGTGGAGATATTCAAACTTATTCACGATTTGAGTGAAGTGAGCGAGGTTTCTAGCAGGCCGCATGTCTACTACCCCAACCCTCATGTCAGTACCTAGGATGTTAGAGAAAGGAGCGAACTCGAACATCTGGTAAATCAAACCGGAGTAAGTGTAGTAAGTTGTCCCTTTTAAGTTAAAGTGTATCTTCCCGCGACGCCTTAACCAGTTTCTCAGGTCAGCTGCCTCAGGTTTTTCAAGGTATGCGTTTGCCATCTTCAAACAGCCAATATAGAACTTATAGTTTTCTGGCTGAAGAAATTTATAGGCATTATCTTCGAGTCCACCGACGTATTTCGGAAACATCAGCATAAGACATCCAATCATCATTCTTATTTCTTCACGTTGAAAGAACATATCCGAACGAGGGGAATAAACTTTTATCTGATTGTCCTCCAAGAAGCGGGCGAGTCGCTGAACTCGGTCGTGTTTGACTGAGTTAAAGAGGAACGCTATCTGGTTATAATCATTCAGTTTACCTGAACTCTTCAGTTCGTTTATAAAGGACAGAATCTTCTGTCTCCACTGGTCTTCGTTCTCAACGCACGATAACTTCACGACAGCAGGGCTTTTTATTGAGGTATGGGTGTGTGGCTCAATGGTCTTGTCGTACCGAAAATTATTCCATCTGAAACGGAACTTTGCTCCGTCAGTAGTAGACATCCACTCGTTGTAGAAGTCGACGATGTCGCTGTCTGATCGGTAGTTTATTACTAGCGGGATGATCTTACATTCACCTTTGTCGAACTTCGAGGGGAATTCAAGGATGTT
>JAQVGE010000188.1 GCA_028696935.1 Minisyncoccota bacterium
TACCTGCTGGGCATAGTCCGCAACCTTGTCGCTGACAGGAAGCACCGTCGCCTGAACCGGTGACAACCACAGCGGAAAGGCCCCACCGAAATGCTCTATGAGTATGCCGATGAATCGTTCGAGCGAACCGAACGGCGCCCGGTGAATCATCACAGGCTGGTGGGGTCGGTTGTCCTCGCCGATGTATTCCATATCGAAACGCTGGGGAAGGTTGTAGTCCACCTGGATCGTACCAAGCTGCCACTGCCTTCCGATGCAGTCTCGAACCACGAAGTCGATCTTCGGGCCATAGAAGACGGCGTCGCCGATTCCCTCGGTGTAGTTCATGCCCAACTTGCGAATGACGTTGCGAATGTTCTGCTCCGCCATCGCCCAGTGCTCGGCGTCTCCGGCGTACTTGTCGCTGTTGGGATCGCGCAGGCCTATGCGTACGCGATAATCGTTCAGGCCCAGTGTCTCCAATACGAGCTTCACCAGGTCCACGCAGGATTCTATCTCGGATTCAAGTTGCTCCTGCGTGCAGATGATGTGTGCGTCGTCCTGTGTGAAACCTCTCACCCTGGTCAGTCCGCTGAGCTCACCGGACTGCTCGAAGCGGTACACCGTTCCGAACTCCGCCAGTCTCAGGGGCAAGTCGCGATAGCTGTGCTGACGGGCCTTGTATATTTGTATGTGGTGCGGGCAGTTCATCGGCTTGAGCAGGTAGGCTTCTTCACCGTCAAGCTCGATCGGCGGAAACTGCGACTCCTTATAATAAGGATAGTGCCCGCTGGTGCGATAAAGCCCCAGCCTGCCAATGTGCGGGGTCGCCACGATCTGGTAATCTCGCTTGATCAACTCATCCTGCAACCAGTTCATCAACTGCATGCGAAGGGTCGCGCCCTTTGGTAACCAAAGCACCAGGCCTGGGCCGACCTCGTCGGAAATCTGAAACAGGTCAAGTTGCTTTCCGAGCACACGATGGTCCCGCTTGCGGGCCTGCTCGATCCGCTCGATGTGCTCCTTGAGCGATTTCTCATCGAAGAACGCCACGCCGTAGATGCGGGTGAGCATCTTGTTTCGCTCGTCACCGCGCCAGTACGCCCCGGCTGTGGTGAGCAGGGCGATGGACTTCACCCACCCGGTGTGGGGCAGGTGGGGACCTCGGCACATGTCAAGGAACTCGCCCTGGCGATAGAGGCTCACCGTCTCGATGTTCTGTTCGCGAACCAGGTCGTGCATCATCTCGACCTTATAATCCTGGTTGATTTGCTTCATCGCGTCGATGGCTGGGGCGACGGGCATTTCGACTCGCTCGATGCGGATCTTCTGGGAGATGATCTTTCGCATCTCCTTCTCTATGCGGGAGAGATCCTCGCTGTTGATGGGGGAAGGCAGGTCGAAATCGTAGTAGTACCCGTACTGAAAATCTTCGGTAAGCGCCGGGCCTATGGTGTACTTGACCTCAGTGCCGAAGATGTTCATCACCGCCTGCGCCAGCACGTGGGCAGCGGTGTGGCGCAGTATCTCCGGGGCCTCTTCGCTCTTGTCGGTGATGATGGTCACATGGTGGGTACCGGTTTCGATTGTGTGCGTGATGTCCGTAAGCGCGTCGTCCACCCTGGCGGCGATTGCTGACTTCGCCAGCCTGGGCGAAATGCGCTGGGCTATCTCGCACACGCTTACGGGTTGTTCAAATTCAAGTTTGCTTCCGTCCGGCAGTTCTATGGTAATCATGATTTGCCTCATATACACAAAAAGGCCGGCAGGCGATTGTGCCCGACCATGACACGCCAGAATGTTTCCCTATGGGATCATCAAGCGTTCGTGGTAGTGGTCGTGGTTGTCAGCATAATCGCGTGCCAGCCTTAATCTCTTACATCATAGTCTATTACGTCTGGAATAAGTGTCAAGTTTATTTAACCCCGCCCCCCGTGCGGGGTCTCGTAGAATCGCCTGGCAATGCGGACTATGATTAATTGGGAAGTCAATCGGAGGTGCGTCATGGACGAAGTCGCCATAAAATTGTCCTCTGACGAGGCGAAACAGTTGAGGGAAGTCATCGAGCACGAAATCGGGGAGATGAGGGTTGAGCGTCGACGAACCGACGCCGAGGCCTACCGTCGGCAGGTGTCTGAACGGATACAGGCGTTCGAAAACATGCTGAACAAGCTCAAGTCCGCAGCCTGACCCGCCTTCCACCAGCGGTGCCACCAGACCTGAGCGGGGCGATTTATCCTCTGATTGGAGACGTTTATACCCATTTATCCTCCGACTGGAGACGTTTATTCTTATTTATCCCATCGCCGAGACATTTATCCTCCATTTATCCTATGGCGGAGACATTTATTCTTTATTTATCCTATGGCGGGACATTTATCCTCCATTTATCCTCCATAACCCCAATCTGGCAATTTCAAGCTCTCTCAGGGCCTGATTTATAGGGAAATTGGGGCATTATCGGCCCTTCGGATGCCTCTGATTGCATGGAAAGGATAAATGATTCCGATTTATCCTTTTGGATCGTAAGTGTTTGCAAAGATGGTGGTTACGTTGGCGGAAAGCGTGGTATATTGGCCTTTTGGAAGGCCTGGATGTGATTTTGATTGACAAAAAGGGATAAATGGGTATAAATGGAGTCGTTGTGGTACATGAGAAGATAAAAGGGAACAAACAACACGGGAATGGACTCATATGAAGATCACAATCGACAAAACCAGCAACATTCCGTTGTACCTGCAAGTAAAGTATTTGATTGAGAAGCAGATTGTCGACGGGAGTTATGCCGCTGGTGCGGCTTTCCCGACGCTGACGGAGGTCGCAAAAGCGACATCGGTGAGTGTTCGCACGGTGCAAAAAGCGTTTCGGGAGATGGAGGCAGAGGGTATCTGTTATCGTTCCAGCTCTC
>JAQVGE010000189.1 GCA_028696935.1 Minisyncoccota bacterium
TTCCGATCTGGTATTTTTCCACCCTATACCCCTCTTAAAGGTACCGGCAACCCTTGGGGAAGATTAATTATTGCTTATGTAAAAAAGCACCCGCTAGGGGGCGCTTTATATTTATAAATGTTTTTTATATCACGGACGTTCTTTTACTAAATTTTCATTTGCAGAGTTTGGGTAGTATGAAGCATTTCCACTAATATCTGTTTCAAATATTAATAATCTATCTCCCGCAAGCATATCTGGATTTGCAGCATCATTTGGAAAATAATTTGGTGCACGAATCCAAACAACTCCAGGAATTGTCATATTCCAATTTCCAGGTTGAACATTGATATTATCATTTTGAGGTTCTACAAAATTCCAATCACTAAATTCTAAAGCATTATCTCCTGTTAATATTGCATTCATTCCGTGTCCCTCTCTTAGAGTTCCATCTGGATTATATAATATACTATTAATAAAGTAAAAAGGCAGATTAAACCTTCTATTATTTGATAAATCATATTTTGTCCAGGGGACTTCGTCGTCGTATCCGAAGAAGTTTATGCAAGTTTGTGTTGCGTAATTTCCAGAAACCCATCTTGTTGTGTCATTGCCGTAAATAAAAGGCATCTCACTCACGGGGTCTATTGCCATCATTTTTCTTACCCAGTCGTCTCTTTCGGATTTTGTTTGAAGTTTTTCGTATTGTCCTGGCATATATGGAATGTCTCCTGCGAGGTAGGATTCCAAAACTTGTCCGTCTTCGTGGTTCACGATTCCGTTGCCATTAACGTCAGCTTCTTCGTTCTGTGTTCCGTTTGAAATTGCTTCAGTGTCTAAAGAATCAATAAATCCGTCTTGATTTTCGTCCCCGCTTCCGTAGCAGTAAGTTCCTTTAACCGGACGCTGAAAGGGATTAAAATAATTAATTACTGAAGGTGTGATCTCTCCATTGAGCGTTGCTTCTCCTTCGCCGTTTTCTTCACTTCCAAAATGTAGTTTTATTGAATAGGCGCCTATTGCGTCTTTTTTATTCGTGACATAAAGAGAATCCCCCTTTATTCTATAACTGACTTTATCGTCTAAAGATTCAATGCTGCTGTATTTTACCGGGTTGTCTTCCGGGTTTTTGTCTGCGGGTGCTGGCAGGGCAAATGTTAAAATCGCTCCCTGTTCAAAGTCCAGCTTGCCTTCCAGTCCTGAAACGTCTGCCGCGGGGTCATAATTCGGGACTTCAACTTCTTTTTCATCTGGACTTAATCCTTCAGCATTCAAAACAAATCTCCACGTTCCTTTTTTATTTGATTCCAGCACTTCGGAATACCTTTTGCCCGTGATCTCCAGCGTAAGGCTGTCCGCTAAAACATCATCATGATACACTTGCCTGGTCGCGCTTTGAAGGTCTTTGAGGGTTGCGCTGTATTCAATGCCAATATCTCCCGTCAAAGAAACCGTCTGGGATATTGCCGGCGCGGGAACGTTTATAATGTTCAGAACATATTCCTGATAATCGGAATCCTTTCCGTCGGAAACTCTTGCCTTGACCGTCACCGCGCTGTCATTTTCAACTTCCGGCGTACGGCCATAAATTTTTCTTGCCGTCATATACAGCCAGGAGGGTTTTGTAACAAGAGAATATGCTAAAATATCTCCGTCCTCGTCTTCTGCCGTAAGGACATACTCATAGTAAGTCCTCTCATTGGCCTGTTCAAGGGGTGTGGAGGTGAACACCGGAGGATTGTTCGGAAGGTTTCGCACGATGATCTGAAAGCTCTGTGTGACAAAGTCCTTTTTATCGGACACCTTTACCGTCACCGCGTAGGACTTATCCATATTGACTTCCGGCGCCGTGCCGTGAACTTTATTCCCGGTAACGGACAGCCAGGACGGTTTCACTTCAAGCGCATAGCTCAAATCATCTTCATCCGGATCCGTAGCCAGCACATAATATTCGTACGCCTCGTTTTCTGTGACTTCCGTTACGGGATCCGAAGTAATAACAGGAGGGGTATTGGGCTTAAACAGGTCGCAGGCCGCAAATAAGCAGAATATCGCCGCAAGGATTATTCTTACATGTAGGCCGTTTATTTTCATTTTATGGAATTTATAAATAATTCACGTGCAGGCAAACAGTTTATATGCCCTATCATTATATTGCAAAAGGCGGCATGTTTTATTAAATTGAATTATTCAATATCACGGAGGAAATATGAGCGACATAGATTATGATTTATTATCCAAAAAAGCAGAAATACTTAAAGTAATTGCGCACCCTGTCCGCTTAGCCATTTTAAAAGGCCTTATTGAAAACGGACCGACAAATGTCGGCAAAATGAAAACGGGGATTGAAAACTATTTAACCTCTACAATATCACTGCATTTAAATAAAATAAAGAGCACAGGGCTTCTTAAGACTAAAAGGAAGGGCGTCAAGATTTTTTACAGCCTGGTTGATAAAGAAAATATCGTGGCCGCACTGAAGATCTTTCTGTATTAAAGATTTTACTCTGGGTTGACCGAAAACCTCGATATTTTTACCCCCAGCCCCATATAATAGCTTTTATCTAAGCGCCGAAACGCGTGTTCTGCTTATTTAAGCAATTTTAAAATATTTTGCTGGGTCGCGTTTTGATTTGCTCAGATTCAGGTAATAAAAAGTATTAGCAACCGGACACTTTTTTAAATGTAATCCATTCGCTTTTAGACAGATTGAAGGCCTCGGCAAACATTGCTAAACGAGCTCTCTTTTTGCCACAGAAAACGCTGGACCAGTAATATCCCTTTTCCCCGGAATATATTTTTACTTCTCCCTTTAAAGGGCGCCGTCCAAGCATAAGGATTGCTTTCTCTCCGGGCTTGTATTCAAACACAATATACCACACGCCATTGATTTGAAATTTCC
>JAQVGE010000190.1 GCA_028696935.1 Minisyncoccota bacterium
ACAAAGCCCATGTTGAGCATCTCGTCGGCTTCGTCCAGCACCATGGTATGCACGGAATCCAGCCGGATATTGCCGCGGTTCATATGGTCCAGCAGGCGCCCCGGCGTCGCGATGACAACTTGCGGGAATCGTTTCAAATCTTTAATTTGTTTTACAATGGGCTGACCGCCATACAAAACGGCGATGCGCAGGCCGTCGATAAACTGGGAAAGCGTGCGAAGCTCCGCCGCGATTTGCAAACTCAGTTCCCGGGTAGGAGCAAGCACCAGTTCCTGTACGCGATTATCCTTCAAGTCTACATATTCCAGCATTGGGATGCCGAAGGCGAGCGTTTTTCCCGTGCCGGTAGGGGCGATGGCGATTACGTCGCGCCCTTCCATCATCAAGGGCAGCGTTTTCTCCTGTACGGCGGTCATCTCGTGAATTCCCATCTTGTCGATGGCACGCAGCACTTCTTTGCTGATTTCCGATGACGCCTGTTTGAATACCATGGGCTGTTGATTCGTTTCCTGTGCCAATTCGTTGGGCTCCTTACATTATTTCGCAATTTCCACGCCTGCGGCCGTCCATAAATTTCCGGCCCGGTTGCGGCGTAAAAGGGGGCGAACCTTTTCGCAACATAAATATACCAAATTCTCTATATTCGACGCCGTATGCGCGTCTCCTGCTCCTCTTGGATACAAAACGCAGAAAGTGACCCGGCAATGAAGGAAACGATTCGCCTGCCAATGTACAAACGGCGTGTTTATGATATAATAAAACTCCATCACAACACGACCGCCGGGGTAACCTCGGCGATATCGGGTGGGGGAGACGCTGCGCATGCCCCCTTATGACAGGAAAATACGTACCTTACAGGCGCAGCCGGATGATTCAGCGATACTGACGGAGGGACAAACACCATGAGCCGACTGGGAGATTTACTGCGCACGGAACGCCTGCGCCGAAAGATGACGCTAAAAGAGGTCGCCAGGGTGGGCGGGGTAAGCGAAGGGTTTTTAAAGGATGTGGAAGAAGGAAAGCGGATCATTGCAGATGATCAGGCCAGAAGAATATTAAAAAAAATCGGCCTGAAGGAGCATAACGAGCCGGATTTTACACTGGACGATATCGCCGCCGCCGTAGACCTGCAAACCGTACAGCCGAGCGTGGCAACCGCGCCCAAACAGCCGAAACGGGAAGCCGAGACGACCGTCGCGTATCGGGATGAAGACAGCGGAGCGGCGCAGGGAGGCGTATGGCTTGACGCGCTTGCCAGCGTACTGAAGCGCGTGCCGGTGTATAACGCCGTGATGAAAGAGGTGGATCACCGGCTGCTGCCGATATTGGACGGACGCATTGAGGGCGCGGCTCCGGACAAGGTATTCTATTACCAGATGCCGGACGACAGCATGCGAGGATTCCGAATCCTGAGGGAAGATATCTGCCTTGTCGTACCTTCGTCCAGCCCCATCGACGGCGCGGTGATGCTGGTGGAGTACCAGGAGCATCGTTCGCTGCGGAAAGTGAAAAAACTCGACGCAATGCATGTGCTGCTGCAAAGTTACGACCGTGAATATACAGCGGAACCCTGCGCGCTTCCCGACATGACTATTCTCGGCCGCGCGGTGAAAGTTGAATTCCAATTATAAACGATCGGCTGGGGGAGGAGATGTGCCATGAAACCGGACGCGCTGTTGGTGATTGACGTTCAAACGGCGTTGGTAGAGGCGAAACCTTATCAGAAAGAACAACTGCTTCACAACATCCGTTCGCTGCTGGCCGCCTGCCGCCGTACCGGTATCCCGGTGATCTACGTGCAGCACAACGACGAGGAACTGGTTCCGGGAACCGCGGGCTGGCAGGTCGCAGCTGAAATTGCGCCGGAAGCGGGTGAAAAACAGTTTGAAAAACAATACAGCAGCGCTTTTCGGGGAACCGGACTCCAGCAGCATTTGCAATCGATCAAGGCTCAAAACCTGTTAATATGCGGGATGCAAACGGAATATTGCGTAGATACTACCATCAGGGTGGCGTTTGAACTGGGGTACAACGTTACCGTACCGGGCGGCGGAACGAGCACTTTTGATAATTGGCATTTCAAGGCGGACGAACTGATCTGGTATTACGAAAACCGCATCTGGGACGGACGTTTTGCACAAGTGCTTCCGATGAAGACGATTCTTGCGGAAATAGAGAAGGTTCATGCTGGATAGAAGGGAAAAAGTATGATCAATATACTGAAAAATAGGCTTGACAAGATTCCTGTCTTCATGTATGATAACAACCGTTGTGAGGGCATCTGCCTGATCAGGATGACGTTGACCCGTACAACGATAGCGTCCTTCGGTTAAGCCTTGACGCCCCATCTCCGGGTGGGAATTGTGCGGGCGTGGCGGAATGGCAGACGCGCCGGATTTAGGTTCCGGTGCCTAACGGCGTAAGAGTTCAAGTCTCTTCGTCCGCACCATTGCCTCTTAAGTAAGAAAGCTGTGGAACGTGCGGTAGTAGCTCAGTGGTAGAGTGCCACCTTGCCAAGGTGGATGTCGCGAGTCCGAATCTCGTCTACCGCTCCACTTTTCTTCCTGGCGGCGCGTGGTAAAGGATAGACTCCGGACGGCGCTTGCGGGCGGGTGTAGCTCAATGGCAGAGCTCCAGCCTTCCAAGCTGGTCACGTGGGTTCGATTCCCATCACCCGCTCCAAAATACAGGATGGCCTGAAAAGACCGTCCTGTTTTTTTGTGTTCCAGTTGATGATAGGGGAATATGGTTTCCGGCTCAACCTGATTCGCAAAGCCGGCGGCAGCAAACGGCAGGAGATTGTGAAATGAGGAGCGAGCAGGCGGATAGCGCCTCGGCAACTACATATTACAGCTTTGTACAATAGTTTTTAATAAAGTG
>JAQVGE010000191.1 GCA_028696935.1 Minisyncoccota bacterium
ATTGTCCAACAATAGTCCAATATATCAAAAACAAATTTCCTGAGCACAAAGATAAACTTATGCCAATTGCCTCACCAATGATTATTATGAGCAGATTTGTAAAAAAACAATACGGTGATAATACAAAAACTCTATTTGTATGACCATGTTTAGCCAAAAAAATCGAAGCAAAAATGACAGGAGAGGTAGACGAAGCAATTACCTTCAAAGAATTACAAGAACTGATTGAATATGCAAAAACCCAATGAATAACAATAGATACCCAAAAAGAATCAGAATTTAATAATTTCTACAATAATTCAACCAAAATATACCCTCTAGATTGAGCTGTTGCCCAAACAATGAATCGTAAAGACATACTAACAGACGATCAAATTATAATCACCGATTGAATTTCACAAACCAATGAAGCAATCAAAAGAATGGAATCAGATCCAAATATCAAATTTCTAGATTTGCTTTCTTGTCCAGGATGATGTATAGGATGACCCTGAGTAATATCCAAAGAAGACAAAGAAACTAAAGCACAAAAAATCAGAGATTATCAACAAAAAATGAAAGAAAAAGAACAAAACAGCCCCAAAAAAGGCAAAATAGAATACGCCAATTGATTAGATTACAAAAATACTTTTATTTAACATAAACAAAAATTAAAAATGGGAGAAAATATTTTTATCGACATTAGCTTTGTAACCATACTAGCTGTAGGAATTTCCTACATTATGAATCTCTTGAAACAGCCACTTATTATTGGATATATTATCACATGATTAATAGTAAGTTTAACGGGTGTTGTACATCCATCTTCAGAAATGACTACTTTATCAAATATAGGAGTTGTAATTTTGCTATTTATGGTAGGTTTGTGATTAAATCCCAAAATTATCAAAGAAGTTGGTAAAGTTGCAACAATTACTGGAATTTGACAGGTAGTATTTACTTCTGCAATAGGACTTTGAATTTGTCGATTATTGGGATTTGATTTGATGACATCAGCATTTATTTCTGTTGCAATAGCTTTCAGTAGCACAATTGTAATTATGAAACTATTGTCAGACAAATGAGATATGGATACGCTTTACGGAAAAATATCTATAGGATTTTTGATCATACAAGATGTAATAGCGATGTTGATATTGATGTTTGTGTCGTTTTCTACTGCCGAAGGAAGCGCAGGCACAATAATTGTCCAAATACTTACAAAATGAATATGACTTGTATGAGCAGTAATATTGATTTGAGTCTATGTTCTTCCCAAAATAATGAAAAAAATTGCAAAATCTCAAGAATTTTTAGAGTTATTTGCTTTGGGACGATGTTTAGTGCTAGCTAGTGTATTTCATTTGGCTGGATTTTCTATAGAAATATGAGCATTGATTGCTTGAATTACTTTATCAATGTCGCCATTCAGATTTGAAATTAGTTCCAAAATGAAATCCTTACGCGACTTTTTTATTGTAATATTTTTTGTACTATTTGGAACTCATATGACAATGGATAGCGTGGGTAATTACATTCTCCCTATTATAATTCTTTCTGCATTTATTTTAATCTGAAATCCTCTCATTGTTATGTTTTTGATGGGAAAACTAGGATATACAAAAAAGAATTCTTTTAAAGCAGGTTTAACAGTCGCTCAAATTAGTGAATTTTCATTTATTCTGATTATTTTGGGGGCTAACGTTGGCTATTTAAGTGGAAATATTCTATCATTGATTAGTATAGTTTGACTTATTACTATTGCTTGATCTACATATTTTATTTTATATTCAGATCAAATTTACAAATATCTTGCTCCATATCTATCAATATTTGAAAAAAAATGAATCAAAAAACTTGAAGATAAAAGCGATAAAAATCACGATGTTGTTTTATTTGGATACGATAAAGTAAGTTTTGAAACTATCAATACCTTAGAAAAATTAAAAAAGAAATATCTGATTGTTGATTATAATCCAGAAGTAACAAGATATGTGGAAGAAAGAGATATTGATTGTATATATGGAGACGCAGGAAATGTTGAACTTTTGGATGAAGTTATCAAACCAGATACCAAAATGGTTATATCTTCTACAAGAGAAATAGAATCTAATATGTTAATTCTAAAAAAAGCAAAACATTTTAATAAAGATTGTATTGTAATCACAACATGAACAACAATTGAAGATGCAATGAAAATGTATGAAGCTGGTGCAACATATGTAATATTACCGCATTTTATATGATGACTACATATAGCTTCTATTATTGAAGAAAATGAATTTAATATAGATTTGTTTCTCAGTCACAAAACAACACATCTCAAAAGAATTGAAGAAGTAAAAGCATATAAAATTATCAAAAAAGAAAAAGAAGAACTAAATGAAATATTGAATATAGAATATAGCCAAATTTCCAAGAAAAAATTGATTTCCTAAAGTATTTTTATAGTATCAAACAAACTTATCTTTTAAAAAATACTATGAAAGTATTCAATTTTTCTTCTATAAATCTTTGATGTACCAAAAATCTAGTAGATACTCAGCATCTTCTTGGTAAAGTTTTTACATTGGCAGAAAAGGAACCACATATATTACCACAATATCATATAGAGCCCTACGCCAAAGAAGTGGATTTTGTTTTTCTCAATACCTGTGGATTTATTTCTTCTGCTAGAGATGAAGCAGCCCATACTCTAGAAAAGCTTCTCCAAAAAGGCAAAAAAATATATCTTCTGGGCTGTGCTGTCCAATATTATAAAAATTTAAATTCTAACAACCATTTTCAATTTATTAAGAATAAAGAATGTCATTCCGACCTAAAGAATTTGGAGTCGGAATCTAATCCAAATACCCAAAACATTTTCACACTCTCACGAAACGACTTCAATACACTAACAC
>JAQVGE010000192.1 GCA_028696935.1 Minisyncoccota bacterium
GCGTAATTCAACAGCGCTGTCAGATAGATTTCCGTGATGAAAATGGTCGCTTTCGTGTTCGAGATTTCGTCCAAGGTGATAAGCCCCACGCGCTTGTCTGCTTCCTGCGAAGTCAAGAAGGCGGAAAGGGTTGCCGAAACATCAGTGCGAAGCTTCTTGGAAAACTCATTGAGAACGCGCTTCTTCTCCGCAACTGCCGGGAATGCGTTAGTTTCAATGTCCGTGAGTTTCTGCCCCAAATCGGCAGACAGGGCCGCTGAAATGGAAAGCGGCTGAGGCTTCATGTCCTGGAGGCGGCCAGCGTAACGCGCCGTGAGATCAACACAGATTACCTTCGTGCCGCGTGCGGATGCATGACGTAATAAATCAAACGCCAGTTCCGTCTTGCCACAACCAGTCACCCCAAGAATAGCGGTATGATATTCCATCATGTCGGCGAACTGACCGACAACGCTCACCGATGTGCCGGGCACATGGCCGTACTTGAAGTCATTCTCAATGATCGCAATGCTGTCCTTGCCAAACCCCTCCGGCACGGCAAAAACCGGCGTATTCATAGCCGGAAGCCAGGGGAATTTCACAAAACCGCGCTCGCGATTCAGAACGCCAAGTTGAGCCGCTTCCGCCGTCTGGTATCCGTGGCGGTCGGATTCAAGGCCCTCTTCCTCGGTTATTCCCTCGGTGATCTGGTAGTAGACTCGCTGCTCACCGACACGGGACCAGACAAGCATCCCTTCCTTGCAGTCGGTCGGGTTCCAAGTGTGAAACCGAAGTTGCCCGATTTTGGAATCTTGATCCACAAATCCGACAAGGCGTGAGTCTTTGTCGCCGCCGAGAAGTTCTTCCGCGCTCTTCTCAAGTGTCAGGGGTTCGTAAACAAAACTGGGTTCAAGCCCTCGCAATGGTGCCGACACATCGGCGACACAAAGTCCGGTGCCGAGAATCTGACTCTCTTTCGACTGAAAGAAAAGTGGGATGACATACCGTTGCTTGCCGTCGCCTTGTTGCAGGATTTTCACCGAACCCGGTTCCCATTTGGCTTCGGAGTCAATCGTCGCGTGGATGACGTTCGGTGAGTCGGTTCGGACCACGCGACCGATTGGCCGGAAACCGCGTGAACGCGCACGAAAGGCGGAAAGCATGTCGGGCACCCCAAGCGGCCAAAGGGCGATGAATAGTCCCCAAAACACAACAAGAATCAGCGTCTGCTTGGATTGGACGCCATAGAATGAGAGCACGGCGAAAAGGAAGAGGATCGAGTACAGGACGCGGGATTTTCCGAATACAATGGCGGGGCGATTCGTCGCGTCTGCAACGCGCTTCCTCCACCCGGTTTGGTATGGATCGGAGCTGACAGCTACACAGGTCATGGCGGCGACACACACAGACCCGCAGTACGAGAACACAACCCACCAAGCCCATTTACTGGGCAAGCCATAGACCGGGATCAGCGTGAGCATGCCCATGAGTCCGTTGACGGCGGAATCAGCGGGCTTCGTGAATTTGTGCTCCAGGAGGGCGGAGCCCAGAACGATCAGGAGCAAAGCGTTCTGAAAAATCAGGGCGTCTTTAGGATCGGACGGGAGAAATTCTCCGGTGAGGTAGCGTGAGATTGAGGCAATGGCGACAAGCCCCGTGAGCAGTATCGCAACACGAGTCCATGGTTGTGCTTTTTTTTCTTCTTCGCTCATACCTCTGTTTAATCCAGTAGAACACAGACGAGGGAGAGAGTATCACGGCTTCGCAGAAATGAAAAGGACAGCGTCGTTTTCAAGCACTGCCCGTGGCCGGAAGGGACCCGTCAAGGAGGATCGCATCCCGCGAAGCGGGAGCGAAGTATCCTTGACGGGAGGGAGGCCACGGTACAATCCGGCTTCTGGTTTGCGGACGAAGTCCTCTTCGCCGCAAACCGATAGAAGCCGTCTTCAGCGCGCGGGACATCTTCAGGGTGGGCGTCCCGCGCGCAAGGGTCCGGTGGGTGGTCTTTGAAAAGCGGAGCCAGCGCCGCCCCGGAAGAGGCGTAGCGCGCGCTCCGTGGAGGGCCAGAGACACCGGGCGTTTGCCAAAGGCAAACGAGCCCGCTTGCCTTCATAGCATAGCGGGCGACCGGTGTTCTGGCCCGGAACGGAGAAACAAGCGCGCTTAGCCTCGGAGGGGCGCTGCTGGCGAAGCGATGGGCAAAAAGGGTCTGACTGATAGATTGTATTCGGAGATTGGAAAACTAGTCCGCGGAGGGCCGAAGGCCCGACCCCAGCGACGGCCCGCGAAGCGGAAGCCGGAGCGGTGCCGGGCGCGTCTTGTTTGATAACGCGCCCGGCAGGCTCTGGCCGCCGATCAGGCAAATGGCCCCGATGCTTTGGCGTAGACAAACACGCGGGGCGAATTGACCGGCGGCTTTGGGGACCGCGTTTGAAGTGACGGCTTTCGACGGGTGGAGCGTGCGGAGCCCGGCGAAAACGGCACTTGAAACGCGGTCGGGGTGGAAGTCAACGAGTCCCGAATCGTCGGCGACTTGGGGACGAGACCACATTTTCCAATGATTGGAAGAATTTCAGGCGGGTTTTCCAGACATTGGAAAAAATCGCCGGCAGTTTTCCAAGCATTGGAAAAAACGCGTCAGCGGCCAAGCCGCGAGAAGCCGCGACGTTCAGGAGCGGCAAAGCGGCGCACTAAGCAAGCGGCGCGGTCGTTCAGACCGCGCGGCTTGCGCTCTTTTCTTGAGCGGCGGGCCCTGCGGCGTAGCCGCACGACTCGCGGCTAGTTCTGCCGCTACCGCATTTCTTCTCTTCGCGCGCGCCCCCACTCGGAGCCCGCCAAAGGCGGGCGGGAAGAGCGCGGCAGAACGCCGCGAAGTCGGAGAGCGTTCGGAGAATGGCAGG
>JAQVGE010000193.1 GCA_028696935.1 Minisyncoccota bacterium
AGCGGCCGCTCCAGACCGGGCGAGGACACTTCCAGGAAACACGGCTGTTCAATGGGATCCTTCTCATCGAGCATCCGGTTCACCGGTCCGTTGACCGCCTCGCAGTCCTCGAGCGACACCCCGCCCTCCTTGTCGATGAAAACGCGCAAATACCAGTGGGCGCCTTCCTTGAGGAATTCAACCTCCACCAGTTCGCATCCGGCCTCTTCTGCGGCTTGCGCGGCCGTTTCACGGACCAGCGCGAGCAGTTCGCTTTTTGTCATCCAACCTCCTGTCGGAAAAGGGATTGTGGTGTGCCATGCGTGCCGACACACCCACAGATGTGCAAACAAACGCAAAGAGTGGGCACTCCCACTCTTCCGTCACAACCGTTCCAAACCAACAGCATTATACCACGCAGCCTGGCGTGTGGCAACTGCCAATTCTCGGCCTGCGCGTTGACAGGAGCCCCCGCGTGCGCCATCATGGGAGACATCCGAAGCCCGTCCGCCCGAGTTTAACAGATCACATATGAAAAATTGATGGGGCAAGCTTAAAAAAACCGCTTAAACAGGCGGTTTTTTTGTTGCGCTTCGACATATGGTGGTGGTATAATTAGATAGAAATATACAATATAAGAAAGGGGGCTGCGTCATGTTTATCGAATGCTTTAAAAACAATGGCACTCCTTATCTTCGGATTACACAAACATACCGTACAACAGAAGGTGGCACGCCAAAAACAAAACGCAGAGTCGTTCGCAACATTGGACCCCTTTCTCGGTTCGATGATGGCAAGCCGGAGTACTTGGCCCGACTCCGGAAGTCCTTCTCTTCTGGGAATCCTCTTATTGAAAGCCTTTCAGATATTGCTCAAGGGAAAGTCACAGCACAGAAAATCGTCTTCGAATTCGATCTTGCCAACGAAGACGCCTGCTATAGTCAGCCCGTCAATGTCGGCTATTTCCTTCTGGATGCACTGTATGATGGTCTTGGTATTTATGATGTTCTCAACAAACATAAGTCGATGACGAAGATCAAATATGACCTCAATGGGCTTGCCAAGATATTGACTTTTGGGCGGGTGCTTCAACCAGACTCAAAAATTCAGACTTACGGACAGTCTGAAAAATATGTGTTCCCTCTTGTTCGCTCAGATAACGCCATTGAAGTCTATCGGGCACTGGATGTGCTCAATGAGAAGTCAGATGCCATCCAAATGCGCATGGATTACAAGATCAAGAATGCATACGGGCGCAACATCGAGCTTTGCTATTACGATGTAACGAACTACTATTTTGAAATCGAGCAGAACGATGAAGATACGGTCAACAACAACGGAACCGTGATTCGTGAAGGCACTCGTAAAAAGGGCCCCTCGAAAGAAAAGAGACCCGAGCCAATCGTTCAGATGGGTTTGTTCATCGATGATATGGGCTTGCCGATTGCATACAAGCTGTTCCCCGGAAATCATGTGGATCAGACAACCTTGCGGCCCGCTCTAAAAGAAAGCATCGATAAACTCAAGTACGGACGGGTTATTGTGGTTGCTGACGGCGGACTCAATAGCGACAAGAATATCGCACACATCCTCTCTCAAAAGAATGGCTACATTCTGTCTCGCAGCACGAAGAAAAGTGCAAAATGTGTTCGGAAGTGGATTCTCGAAGAGGATGATTATACTTGGAATGAAGCTCACACATTCAAGTCCAAGTCCATGATCCGACAAAGAACCGTCATCGATGAGAACAAGCAGCCGCATGTGATAACTGAAAAATTGGTTTGCTTTTGGAGTAAAAAACACTACGACCGCGAAGTCCGTGAAAACCAGAAATTCATCGAGTACCTCGAGTCGGTTATCAAACATCCGGAAAAACTAAAGGACAAACCGCGCAAGATAGAAAAGTTTCTCAAAAAAACGGAAATAGAAGCATCTTCCGGAGAAATCATTGACACAAAAACAGTGCTCTCAATCGATGAAACAGCCTTGTCAGAGTACTTGGACATGCTTGGCTACTATACCATCATGACGTCGGAACTTGACAAAAGTGACCGCGAGATTATTGACAAGTATCACGGCCTTTCCAGAATCGAAGACTCATTTCGCATTACGAAAAGCGACTTGGAAGGAAGGCCAGTATTTGTCAACACGCCAGAACACATAAACGCTCACTTCCTGGTCTGCTTTATTGCCTTAACGATGATTCGACTCATTCAGACAAAGATCCTTCGTCATATGGGGGTGGACGAGTCGTGTGAGAATGGTTGGCAATCAGGTTTGTCAGCAGAACGAATTATCAAAGCACTTTCAGCATATCAGGTTGACCGCTTCCCGAAGGATTATTATCGCTTCGTTAAGCCGAGTGAGGACATGAAACTAATCCTTTCGGCTTTGGGGATCGATGGTCCAAATTCCTTTGTGACAGCATCGGAACTGAGGGCGTTCAAGCGGCGATTCGATAAAGCGCTTACCATGTGACTACATGACAATACCATCAACCATGTCACGAAACTCCTGAAAATAAAAGCTTTTCAGGAGTTTCGTCGCATTTAATCTGTTAAACTCGGGGTATACCATACCGACACTACAAGGCGGCGGCGTCCAACAGATTCTGCCGTCCCTTGCCAGGACTTGCATTGCGCGGCGTCGGAGGCAATAATGGAAAGGGATTCACCCAGATTCCCCGCGCGGGAATCACGCATGTGAAAAGAGGCGGAATGAGCGAGCAGACAACCGGAGAAATGCCGGACCGGGAAACAGAACCGTTGCGCAAACGGAAGCCCGGAAAAAAGGTGAAACCGGAGAAAAAGGCAAAGCCGGAGAAAAAGGCGAAGCCGGAGAAAAAAGCAAAGCCGGAGAAGAAGGCGAAGCCGGAGAAGAAGGCGAAGCCTGAGA
>JAQVGE010000194.1 GCA_028696935.1 Minisyncoccota bacterium
ATGCCGAAGAGTCGGAGATCGAAGAGGCCGGATTGGCCGACTTCGTCGATACGGATGAATTCGACGACCTGATCTGACAAAGTTTGCATTGGTTTGGTGGTCCAAGCGGTCGCCGGTGCCAAGGTGACTTGGCATCGGAGGAAAGTCCGGGCTCCATAGAACATGACGCCGGGTAACACCCGGGAGCCGCAAGGCTACAGAGAGTGCCACAGAAAATATACCGCCCGCAAGGGTAAGGGTGAAATGGTGGGGCAAGAGCCCACCGCGTCCCTGGCAACAGGTACGGCAGGGTAAACCTCGTCAGGAGCAAGACCAAGCAGCAGGTGGGTTGTTCGCCCTCAAGCCTGCGGGTAGGTCGCACGAGCATGTCGGAGACGGCATGCCTGGATAGATGACCGCGCAAGACAGAACCCGGCTTATGGACCACCATCTTTTTTTTTCGGAGAGCGCTCTGTGACGGGCGCTCTCTTGTTTGAGGAGTACGGATGGAACGCATTGATATCATGGAAAGATTCGGCAACTCTCTGTTGACGTTGGAGAACCCCGCCAGGTATGTCGGCGGTGAATATACCTATGGGAAAGGGCAGGGCATCGGGACAGCGAAGGTCCTTGTCGGCATCTGTTTCCCGGATCTCTATGAGATCGGCATGTCGAACAATGCGGTCCGCATCCTCCTGGATCTCGTCGCACGCATGGGCGGGGAAGTTGCCGCTGACAGGGTCTTTTCCGTGGCCCCCGATTTCGAACGGTTTCTCAGGGAACACGATGTGCCTCTCCATACGCTTGACCACGGAATTCCGTTGCGTGAGCTCGATCTTCTGGGAATATCCATAGGATATGAGCTGGCCGCGACGAACATACTCCAGGTACTCGACCTCGGCCGCATTCCGTTTCACGCCTCCCTGCGAGGTGATGAGGATCCGATCGTGATCGCCGGCGGCCCGGCAATCACCAATCCTTTGCCTTTCGCGCCATTCTTCGACTTCGTCTTCATCGGAGAGGCGGAGGCCGGGCTTGAGGATGTGATCCTGACGATCAAGGAAGCGAAGCGACAGGGTCTCGGTCGCTCGCAGATCATCGGCGAGCTTGCCAAGTTCCCGTACCTCTGGCACCCGGGCAAGCCCTTGGCCATCCGCGCGATCGACGACGACTTCACCTGTTCGGAGCGTTCCCGATTCTCCAGGTATGTGGTACCGCACTTCAAGGTAGCCCAGGACAACGGCGTGGTCGAGATCATGCGCGGGTGTCCGAATGGGTGCCGCTTCTGCCACGCCGGACAATACTACAAGCCCTATCGGCAAAAAACACTTGGGGATGTCCATCGGCACGTCGAACAATACGTGCGCGAATTCGGCTATCGCGAGATTACCTTGAGTTCCCTCTCTTCCGGAGACCATCCCCTGATCAAGCCGATGATCGAACAGCTCAACACATCCTTCGCCAACGACCACATCTCCTTCTCGCTGCCGTCATTGAAAGTCAGCTCCTTCTCGCTCGACATCCTCGAACAACTCTCGGAGGTGCGCAAGAGCGGACTCACCTTCGCGATCGAAACTCCGCTGCCGACATGGCAGCGGGCAATCAACAAGGAAGTGCCGGTCGAGCAGGTCATCGGGATCATCAGGGAAGCAAAGGCTCGCGGGTGGCGGCTTGCCAAATTCTACTTCATGGTCGGCCTGCCGTTCGTAGACCGAAATCGGGAGCAGGAGGCGATCATCGATTTTCTCAGGCAGGTATACGAACACACCCGTATCGGCATGAACATCAACATCGGAACCTTCATACCGAAACCCCACACGCCATTCCAGTGGGCTCCCCAGATGCGACCGGAAGTCTCCAGGGAACACCTCGTCTCGATAAAGCGGGGCATACAACAACACGTCAAAGGCGCAAAGGTCTCATACCATGAACCTTGGGTCTCCTACATAGAGGGAATCATCAGCCGTGGTGACGAATCGATCCACCAGCTGATAGAGCGGGCATACCACGAGGGATGTCGTCTGGATGCGTGGGATGAACACCTGAACCAGGAGGGATGGAAGCGGGCGATCGCTGCGATGCCCTTCCCCGTGGATTCGTGGATGTTCTCTGAGCACGATACGGGGGAATCACTGCCATGGGATTCGGTCTCCATGGGAGTCTCGAAGGCGTACCTGCGTTCCGAGTGGGAATTGGCGAGAACGGCGGCAATGACGGACCGATGCCTTCCCGATTGCCCTCTGCCGTGCGGTGTTTGCTCAAGGGTACACCGTGTATCCGAAGTCCCCTCCGAGGAGATGGAGGTACAGGCCGCCCTTCAGCCGCCTTCAGCAATCGCGAAGAAAGCGGCCCGTCCGGTGATGTTCCTGTATCGCAAGGAGGGTAGGGCCGCTTTCATCTCACATATCAACGTCATGCGCGTATTCGAGCAAACCTTCCAAAGAGCCGGCATCCCTGTGGCTTTTACGAACGGGTACAATCCGAAGCCGAAGATGGAGTTCGTCAATCCGCTCTCCACCGGTATCACCGGATCGAGGGAAGTGCTGCTGGCCGATATCCACGGGGGGACGGAACTGGATGAATCGGACACATGTGCGAAATTGAATCTCGCGGTCTCGGAAGGCTTCGTGTTCGAACGCATGATCGCCTTCGATACCGATCGGCGCATGACCCTGGGCAAGCACCTTGGCGGCAGTGTCTACACGATCAGCGATGTACGGGACGAGAACATCCGGATGGTGTTGGACGAATGGTCTCGCCAATGCGGAATCGGGGTTTCGGTAGCAAAGCTCACCATCGGGGGAAAACCTGTCTATACCGCCGTCATCGAGGGGGAGAAGAATCCGGTCAAGTCGCTGTTCGGAAACGATGTGGACAAGTTCGCGGTGCTCT
>JAQVGE010000195.1 GCA_028696935.1 Minisyncoccota bacterium
CAGATGGATTATATTCGCCAAAAAGGCGGGTGGGTATCAAATCTTAATTGGTTTAGGTTTGTTGGTTTTTCTCTTCTTTATCGCCTCTTTTTTGAAATTGGAAATGATACTATCAGTTATCAGTATTCTTAAAGATTATTGGTTATTAGTGATAATCATTCTCTTTCAACCGGAAATCAGAAGTACTTTGGCAAAGATTAGTCATACGAATATATTCTCTCCTTTTCAGAAAAGTCCGAAAAAATCGATCTATGCCCCTTTAACAAATGCCGTAGATACAATGTCTTTCTTAAAGAAGGGAGCTCTAATTATTATAGAAAACAAAATTAAACTGAACAAGTTCATTGAAACTGGCGAAAAAATTGATGCGGTTCTTTCCAGTAAACTTTTAACCTCAATTTTCGATAGAAATAGTATCCTCCATGATGGAGCTGTAATCATCCGCAATGATAGAATTGAAGCGGTAAAAGTAGTTTTACCACTATCCCAGAATATTGAATATCGAAGACAGTTTGGGACAAGACATCTCGCTGCAATCGGAATTACTGAAGAGAGTGACGCTTTGGCGATTGTTGTCTCAGAAGAAACCGGAAAAATTTCTGTGGCTATAAACGGGATTATCCAGACAGATATTAATGTCGAAATGCTCTCCCAGATAGTTGCTGACTCGACTAAGTGAGGAAAATATGAGAAAAACAAGGACATATCATATAGCCATAACAGGGAGTTTTGCTAGTGGTAAAAGTACTGTTGCTGAATTTTTCAAAAATAAAGGTTATACTATCGTCTCTGCCGACCAGATTGGGCATAGTTTATTAGAACAAGATAGAGTGAAAGAGCTTCTAGTTAGAGAATTTGGAACAGATATACTAAGCAACAAAAAGATAGAGAGAAAAAAACTGGCAATGAGGGTTTTTTCTGACAAAAAAGCCTTAAAAACTCTAAACGATCTTCTTCATCCGAAAATAATCAACGAGTTAAAAAGAATTGTTAAAGAATCAAATGAAGAGATTGTTCTTTTCGAAGTTCCCTTACTCTTTGAAGTAGGTATTGAGAGCCTGTTTGACCTTACAGTGAATATTGAAGCTACTCCGGTTAAGCGAAAACAAAGATTACTGAAAAAAGGATATCTAACGGATAAAGAAATTGATGAGCGTTTTGCCAGCCAACTACGAGAAGATTTTAAACGTGAGAAAGCTGATTTAACCATTGATAATAACGGTTCAATAAAAGAGCTCTATCTTCAGTTAGAGGTAATTTCCCAGATAATCAGTAAAAAATTGCTGATTAATTCAACCACAAATTAGAGAATATAACCACACTCCGTTTAGTTGAGAATAAAACAACTAAAAGATAAAAGATCTGTTAATAACCATCACCCATAAGTACTCTTATTAAGCATACTTGTCACTTCCAAGAAACTCTTTTATTATCTCCTTTCCCACATTTCCTTAGCACGTTCTAACAAACCGTCATTCCTACCCCAAGCGACCATCGAATGATTAATCCAAATAATGTAGCTTAATCTTAAATCAATTGACATCCTGAGTGTTCTGCTGCCTACTGCCCGTTTTACTATCAGCAGAATGTATCGGATAAGGAATCACGAAATCTTGTTAATTTCGGCGGCGTCTTCCGATACAACACTTGGCAGGAATAACAGGAAGCCAAACCAAGTGTCACTCAGGATAACACCTCACGATAAATAGTTTCTCTCAATAACAACAATTGCATTATCCGGGATTAATATCTTTTATTGCTGAAGGGATTTTTTGTGAAATCGAGCTTAAAAATGGATCCTTTTATTTTTTATGCTACCCCCGTTCCCCACCTTTTGTCAGACCAAGCACCACCTTTTGTCATTCTCACCCTCACTTTTTGTCATTCTCACTCTCACTTTTTATCAGTACCAACACCATGTTTTTATCATTCCCAGCACCACCTTTTGTCATTCCCAACTTGATTGGGAATCCATTTTAAAAAAACTCTAACCCTTAGAAAATCTATAAGAAATCCTGTAGTCGGCTAGTATACGACTACAGGCTAGCTTAGAGAATTCCTTAAGGTTAGATAAAGGCTAACTGATTACCGAACAGTAATTTAATGATTTAACACTAAGGTATGACGAGAAAATTCGATAAAATTATTTGTCTGTTATCAATGAACATACGAGATACAATGTAAAGGTGCAACAGTTATTATATAAAATATAAAGATATTTATACAGAGAAACCTCTCGTTGTTAGTTAAATCACTATTCTGCATAATAATCAATACATATCTTCTTTACTACTTTTTAATTAATCATCACGGATAATGCAGTTAATCCACAAATATTCAGTCATCTTTAGTGTTCTGTCGTTAGAAACAGGAGTAACTGCTATAATGATTCTCGGAGTGACAGGTTATGAATAATAAATTTCTTCTTGGGTATTAACGTAATATGGCAGAACACTCAGGACAGATACCTTCCAATAAACGGCTACTACTTATTTTCAACTGCGTTATCAAGGATCATATTCTGAATTCGCTTGACTTTTCAACTGCTTAATTAGAAGAGTGTCCGGTAGCTTAAATAACGGAATCAATGGGGATAAAACGTATTAATGTACTTGTGAAGGCTGACAAAGACAACAGAATGTAGTTAAAAATCAAAAAAATAGATGAGGAGGATTAGAGATGGTGGTTAAGAATGTTGCGGAAATGAAAGCAAAACACCAACTTCTGGCTTCTTTTCCGTTTCAAGTAGTGGAATTGGAAAAAGGTTATGCCAACAGGTATCTGAGAGTAGATCTCAGTAAAATGGAGATTAGGATTGAACCGGTAACTGAACAGATGAAAGAACT
>JAQVGE010000196.1 GCA_028696935.1 Minisyncoccota bacterium
ATTCACGCAATTTTTTGAAAGCGTTCAAAGATCAAGGTTTTACGGTTCTGCTTGTGTCCCCCAAATTTACGTCTGAAGATGAAAGCGCGATGCACGAAAAATATCTAAAAATCTTGAAAGATAAATGGGTAGGTGTAACTAAACTTGAAGTTCGAAGCTCTGATTCCGAAACAAACGCCAATCACAAGAACGCGAACATTTTAGCTACTAAAAGTTCGATTTTTTGACAGGGGCATTTTTGAATGATTCCGGACTTTCATGCCGGGATGGCAGGATTAAATAAAAAAAAGGAGATTTTTAAAATGAAACTCAACAATTTTTTTACCAAAACGGTCGCTATTATCATGTCGATGGGTCTGATGGTTCCGAGTTCTGGGTACGCTGCCCGTCAGGTCAGCACTGAAAATTCGCCTTCAGTGCTCAATATCCTTCGAGCTGAGTTGCGGGGGATGGCTATTGACGAAGCCGCTGAAATCGTAGCGGCTTACTTCACGGGGTCGATTTTGGAGGGGGATTCGAATTTAGCCAGGGCACTTCAGACTCAGAATGTGCGGACAATGCTCCAGTCTGTTCTCGCGCGCACGGAGGATCAAAAGTTGCGGCACGAAAATGTGGGCGATCAGGATCGTACTTGGGTCATGACTCCGGTGGAAGCGCAAAAAGTTGTCGCTAAATATCTTATGGGCGAGCGAGTGGGCGAGCGAGTTTCCGAAGAAGAGTTGGATGCGGCAATCGCCGCAATTCCGGATTTTAGGAACAGCCTCGAGAGATTGGTTGTACGTTCACGTTCGGAAGTGAGGGATATGGTAAGAGATGAGAGTATTTTGAATTGGAAATCGAAACATGGCAAATCCCTCAAAGAGATCCTCAATGCCTTTGTTAAAGAGTATGATTTCCGAGGATTTGACGGTGCTGATGATGTGAACTTTCCTCAGCAGGTGGATGAAGAATTACTGCGTTGGGTCGGTAATGCGCTCGGCAGCGTAGAGTTTAAATCCCGACGCCACGGTCGATCGGTTCAGTTGCAAGCTGGGGATAGTTTTGTGATCGCCGGAGACAATGGCCCCTCGACGCAAAAATTCAAAGATGCTTTAATCAAAGGTTTGCGGGATGCCGGGATTCATGTAATTGATCTTGGTGTGACTGTGTCTGGACAACTTTATAAGAGCATCAGTAATCTCGACGTGCAAGGCGGACTTTACGTGACAAGGAGCCATGTGGAAGTCGGCACCAACGGTGCGAAGCCAAATATCAATGGCATCACTCTTTACGGAGAAATGCTGCAGCAGGCCAAGTCGCAGATTCTTAGCGGGCAGTATGCCAAGGCGGTGCAGCTGGGAACATTGGATGAATCTCAAGCGATTCGCAATCAGTCGCGCCAAATGTATTTTGAGGCGTTAATCAAAAGTTATGGCCAATTGGCAGAACTTCTGAAAACAGCAGGTATGAAGGTCGCTTTCAATCTTAATTCTGGTTCAGCGACGGGGTATGCCGATCTATTTAAAACATTGTTTGGTGAAGATGTCACCCTTCTTAAAAGCGAAGGGGATTCGTGGGCGCGCAAGGGATTGGCTGATCCGACCCGTAAAGATGTAAAAGCGTTAGCCCATCCTGAAGCCAACATGCTGCAGTACTCTAAAGATCACCCGGACGTTTTTGTCATGAATTTTGACCTGGATGTGGATCGGGTCAGCCTTCTCCAGGGGGGGGAACTTTATCTCGGCGATGAGATGTTTTATGCTGTGATTGAATATCTCCTGACGCTCGATCCCTACAGGGAACTGCTTAAAAATATTTATCCGGATTCGCGCATGAAAATTGAATTCGGGCAGTTGGTACAGCATTTTGGCGGGACTGCGAAGCGGCATCCTAAAGGCCATTCAAAAGTCAAGGCAACCATCGATTTATTATTTGAAAAGCTGGTGAAAGAAGGAGGCTACGCGGGGAAAGCAGAATTCCTGCAGGCGCATCCTGGCTTCCGGATTGTGCAGTCTGAATACTCCCTGCATTTCTTTTTGACAAGTGACAAAGGCGAGGCCTTTGACGATGCGCTGGAGTTTTCTCTATTCTGGCTGACTGTTTTTTCAAAAATTAAAATTAAACATGAACACCCAGACTGGTCTTATGCGGATTACATCAAGGACCTTAAAAAGCAGGGGATCATCGCCGAGTCTGTCCAGATCAAGGAACAGCGCACACCCATGCCGGATGAAGTCAAGGGCAACGTGATGGATCGAATGAAAGATTCGGTACTCGCCTATTTTGGTGACCGTTCTGATTTTATGTTCGTGCCAGATTGGGAAAAAGATTATGACGGGGATATGAAGCCTTATACCTTGATCAATATAGAAGGTGTCTATCATTTAGTGACTCCGATGGGTGAGATTTTTTGGGGGCAATCAAACACCTCTCCCAAAGTGGCTTTTGGTACGCAGAGTACGTCCGCGGTGAATACCCGGAAGTTGGCGGGGGTAGTTGCGGCGCTGATGATCTTGACAAGGCAGCAAGTTGCGCCCCAGGCACCTGATTTCCATCCTTTGGAAATGGCAGATTTGTTCAAGGCGTGGCTTCCTGAAACGCACCAAATATCTTATGAGGAGTGGAGTGCGAATCATCCTGATGAAAATGAAAAAAAATACGATGCCTGGCTGAGTGAAGGCTTGGAGAAAAATATCCTTGCTAACTATCCCAGTGAGCAGGCGGCTCTTTCTGAGTTTATTTCCCGGGCAGAATCACGATATGAGCCTCTGACGGATACTTCCTCTGCCACAACGGAGGTTGCAGTGCCTATTGATTTTTCAAAAGTCATTGCGGACGGATCTCTTGTGCCTGAAAATGTCA
>JAQVGE010000197.1 GCA_028696935.1 Minisyncoccota bacterium
TACCACACTCATGAGATAATTTCTCCAAATATCTTCGTACGAATTGTGCGATTCGCGCAATTCGAGCGATCACTCAAAGGAGATTATCATGAACGCGAAACAAAAAATTCATCAAGCCAATCTGGCTGACTGGACGGCTCGTTTTAAAGAACAGACTGCCAGCGGTCTCACCGTTAAGATCTGGTGCGAAAAGAATGGTTATTCCATTCACACTTACAACTACTGGAAACATGTTTTAAAAGAAAAGTATGTTGATTCCATTCTTCCTGACATCGTTGCACTCTCTGTTCCTGCCACATATGATTCAGGTTCTTTGCCAATTCTCTCAGGAAATTCAACCAGCATACCCGACACTGCATTATACAAATCACACGATTCGCGCAATTCGTACAATCATCCAGATATTGTCCTATCGCTTGGAGATGTGACTTTAAACATTTTCAACACTACTTCTGATGAACTCATTACACGGGTTCTAAAGGCGGTGCGAAATGCTTAGAGATGCCAATCCAGATAATTTCTCTGGTATCTATATCGTTTGTGGCCGTACTGATATGAGATATGGTATTGATACCCTGGCTGCCCTGATCGAGAACAGGTATCATCTTCCTCTCTTTGTCCCCAATACCCTGTTTCTTTTCTGTGGCGGAAAATCCAGTAAGATTAAAGGACTACTATGGGAAGGTGACGGTTTTCTGCTTTTGACCAAACGTGTGGAAGAAGGTCGTTTCACCTGGCCACGTTCTTCCGAAGAAGTTCGTCACCTTTCCAGTGAACAGTTCCATTGGTTCATGCAGGGTTTTAGTATAGACCCACTTATTAAGGATGCTAATCCAAAAAGATCTGCTTAATCCTTTGTACAAAACAGAGAAATTTTTCTTCTCTGTTTTGTACTCTTAAATGTGCCTATATGGCTCATAAACACGCTTTTCTTGATGCTTCTCATTGTGTTTATGACTCATATGGGTACATTTTCTTTTCATCTTCTTTTCTCTAAACAAACTCTCTCTTATACCTCGTCATACTTCGTCTCATCCATAGGCATTTTGACGATTCACCACTTTCCTGCAAATGGCTTAAACACTGGGTTTGTGATATAATCTGTTTATCTGATGCGAGGTGAAAAATGGGTGAGCATAACAAACTTAGCGTAACTGAATTACTTGAAATGGATAACAAGTCTCTTGTTTCTATTATTGTGTCCTTACAGGGCCAGATCTCTGAAATAAATGGACAGCTTGGTCTCCTGATAGAGCAGATGGCTGTAGCTAATCAGCGTGCTTTTGGTCGCAAATCTGAAAAAGCCTCCGACAATGATCAACTTAGTTTCTTTGATCTTGAGTTCAACCTCTTTAATGAAGCAGAAGCTGATTCTGATGACTCCAGGGAACCTGACATTACTGAAGTAACTGTTTCCGGGCATACACGTAAAGTCAAGACCAATCGCGAGGATCAGCTTGAGGGTCTGCCCGCCAGAGTTTACAATCATGTCCTTTCAAAAGATGAGTTGACTGCACTTTTCCCAGATGGCTATAAAGAACTTCCGGAAGAAATCTATAAACGTTTATCTATTATTCCCAGAACATTTCTCGTGGATGAGCATCATGTTCACGTCTATGCTTCCAAAAAGAATGATGGCACTATCATAAGAGCTGACCGACCTGCCGATCTGTTTCGCAACAGTATCGCAACACCTTCACTTGTCTCAGCAATCATCACCGCAAAATATGCCAGTCATACCCCCCTCGAACGCCAGTCCACTGCTTTTAAGAATGATGGCATCAAGCTGGAAACAAACACTCTTGCAAACTGGGTTATTCTTTCAAGTGAGTACTACCTCTCTCTTATTTATGAAGCCCTGCATAAAGATCTGTATCGCAGCAAAGTCATTCATGTTGATGAAACACCCTGTCGCGTTGTCCGTGACGGACGTGATACAAACTCTAAGAGTTATATGTGGGTCTATCACTCCGGTACACATGCCTCGAAAAATCCTATTGTAATCTATGATTACCAACAGACCAGACATCATTACCATCCCGAAGAGTTCCTCAAAGATTATTCCGGTATATTGGTTACTGATGGCTATCAGGCCTATCACACGCTTGATAAAAAGCGGGATGATCTGCAAATCGCAGGATGTTGGGTTCATGCGAAAAGAAAGTTTGCTGAATTAATAAAAGCAACTTCATCTAACCCTGGCATGGACAGCACTGTAGCTGCACAAGCAAGCAGTAAAATAAGTAACATCTTCCATCAGGATAATAAACTGGATACACTTTCCAAAAAGGAACGTGAAACACAACGATTGATCGTCATAAAACCTTTGGTTGACGATTTCTTTGCATGGGCAAAAGAACAATTGTTACATGTTCCTGCTGGTGGCATTACTTTCAAAGGCTTAAATTACTGCATAAATCAGGAACAATTCCTGCGCATATTTTTGAAAGATGGAAATGTTCCTATGGATAATAATCTCGCCGAGCGGGCTATCCGCCCATTTACTCTTGGTCGTAAAAACTGGACCATCATTGATTCTTTACAAGGCGCAAAGGCCAGCGCAATGATTTATAGCATTGTAGAAACCGCAAAAGCAAACAATCTGCGCGTGTATGATTATGTTGAACATCTTCTAAGTGAGTTGTCAAAACATCAGGATGATAATAATCTTAATTTCATTGAAGATCTTCTTCCATGGTCAGAATCCATTCAAAGACAATACCATATCAAACAAAAAGTATAATTTAAATGTCAATGTGCATAATCTATGTGAAGCCGCCTGAAATGGCGGTTTCTTTCATGGTGGGTACTCATGAATGAGTATTTAC
>JAQVGE010000015.1 GCA_028696935.1 Minisyncoccota bacterium
ATTAGCAACTGCTTGTATTGTTGAGGAGATTGTGGGAGGGCATAAAAATTACCTGGGTAAAGTCTAGACGGAACGATATAATCTCTAGCGCCTTCGGGTGTTGATTTTGTTAAAATAGGTGTTTCAATCTCAATAAAGTTTTCTTTGGTCAAGAAATCACGAATAAACATCATTATTTTATGGCGATTCCTTATGTTTTTTTGCATTCTAGGTCGACGTAAATCAAGATAACGATATTTTAATCTACTCTCTTCTCCTATTTCCTTTCCTTCTCCTGTAATATCAAAATTAGGAGTCGTTGCTTTGTTTAAGACTTCCAGGTCTGTAATTTCAAGTTCAATATCTCCGTTTAAAATCCCTTCTTTTATATTTCTTTCAGGTCTTTTATTTACTATTCCTTTAATTCTCAAAACCCACTCATTTCTAACTTCTTTAATTTTTTCAATAGCGTCTCCATGATTAGGTAAAACTACTCCTTGAACTAATCCAGTCATATCTCTCATTTCAACAAAAACAAGTTTTCCTTGGTCTCGTCTTACATCAACCCAACCAGCAATAACAACCTCTTCTCCAATATTTTCTCTCAAATCTTTTATATATATACGATTCTTCATAAATTATTGATTTTTAATAATAAAATTTTTAAATAAACTCTGTAAGTTTTTCATAGGGAATTGATATTATAGACACAAGAGCAAACAAAATCCAGTAAAACGGAGCAAAAGCCCAAAAAATAACAATATCTTTATCTTTCATTGGTAGGTACCAATCCCTAATAAGTAAATATAAAGAATTTAATGGATAATAAATTATCCCTAATAAAACAACTAAAACAATAGCAACAAATCTCATTTAAATATTTATCCCTATTTTATTACGAATAAAATTAATTTTTTCTTGGGCAAGAGTCCCGGCCTTCATCTTACCCTCTTCTAATATTTTTAGAACCTCTTTAGGGTTTTCTTCATAAAATTTTCTTCTTTCACGCATTGGTTTAATAAAATCCAGTATCTCACTTAATAACATCTCTTTAGATTCTTTATAACTTAAACCACCAGCTAAATATCTCTCTCTTAATTTACTAATATCATTATCATTTAAAAACAATTTATGTAAAGCAAAGATATTGCATTTATCTGGGTCTTTTGGTTCTTCTGATGTTTGAGAATTTGTTACAATACTCATAACCACTTTTTTTATTTCCTTGTCTGTTCCAAATAAGGGAATAATATTGTTATAGCTTTTACTCATTTTGCGACCGTCAATCCCTGGTACAACTGACGAATTTTCAATAATCATTGCTTCTGGCATTTTAAAAGTTTGTCCAAAGATATTATTAAACTTTTGGGCTGTATCCCTTGCGTATTCTATATGTTGTTTTTGGTCTGCTCCAACAGGAACAATATCTGCATCCTGAATTAAAATATCTGCTGCCATTAAAATAGGATAATCAAACAATCCAACGTTCGCTTCTTTCCCTTTTGCTGTCGCATCTTTGTATGCTGTTGCTCTTTCTAAATATGGCATTGTTGTAATGCAATTAAAATACCAAGTAAGTTCAGCAACTTGAGGAGTGTCTGATTGTTTAAATAAACAAACTTTTTTAGGATCAAGACCACAAGCTAAATAATCCATAGCTATGTTAAGGGTGTTTTTAGCTAGCGTGTCTTTATCTAGGACTGTTGTTAAGGCATGGAAATCAGCTATAAAAATAAAAGAATCATATTCATCTTGTAATAGAACGAATTGCTTGATCGCTCCAAAATAATTACCTAGATGGATAGTTCCTGAGGGTTTAATCCACGAAAGTAATCGTTTCTTCATATTGAGTATATAATAGCAAAATCCTTATAGTTTTGCACATTTTACACACATCTTTATCCAAAAATAAAAGATGCCCGTCCAAGAAAGCTATGATACAATATGGCCTATGATAGACAAAAAAACACACATACGTATTCCACCTCAAAGCATCGATTCTGAAAAAGCAGTCTTGGGATCAATTATGCTTAGACCAGGAGCCATCCATGAAATAAGCGATGTCCTAGTACCTGATTCATTCTATGTAAGTAAACATTCAAAAATATATAAAATAATGATTGATCTTTCAGCTAAAGGTGAACCCATAGATTTAATTTCAGTCTCTCATAAGCTTGAAGAAAAAGGTTTAATCGAACAGATTGGCGGTAATTCTTATTTAGGAGAATTAACTAATGCGGTTCCCTCTTCTACCAACATTAAACATTACGCTGATATAGTTAATAAAAAATATCTTCTCAGAAAAATTATTGAAGCAGGAATTGATATTTCTGAATTGGGTTTTAAGGAAGAAGTTGAAGATGTTTTTGAAGTATTAGATCAGGCAGAAAAGAGAATGATGGGGATTAATAATAATTTAGGAGGACACGCCTTTCAGTCTCTTAAAGATAGTCTTCCTGAAGCTTGGGATCGTTTAGAGAAATTACATGAAACAAAAGGAGAACTAAGAGGAGTTCGGACAGGTTTTCATGACCTTGACCAATATCTATCAGGTCTTCAAAAATCAGATTTAATTATTCTTGCTGCTCGACCATCCATGGGTAAGACAACTCTTGCTTTAGATATCGCAAGACAAGCTGCTTTAAAAGACAACACTCCAACTGTTATTTTTTCTTTGGAAATGAGTACTCAACAATTAGTAGACAGGATGCTAGCTGCTCAATCTAGAGTAAATGCATGGAGCCTAAGAACGGGAAACCTTTCTGCTGAAAGTGAATTTTCTAAAATTAGAGACTCTTTGGATTTATTGTCTCGTGCCCCAATCTTTGTAGATGATATGGCTGGAAATTCCATTGTAAGAATGAGATCTGTTTGTCGACGAATTAAATCAACTCATGGTTTAGGTTTAATAGTTGTCGATTATTTACAGTTAATGTCGACTTCTAAAAATTATGACAGTATGGTTAACCAAGTTACTGAAATCTCTAGATCTCTTAAGGCCTTAGCTAAAGAATTTGACGTTCCAGTCATCGCACTTTCTCAGCTTTCTCGTGCTGTTGAATCTCGAGGTGGTAGACCACGGCTCTCTGATTTAAGAGATTCTGGGTCTATTGAACAAGATGCTGATGTTGTAATGTTTATTCACCGAGAAGATAAAGGAAAAGATGAATCCGAAAGAACAAATATTGCTGAAATTTTAATTGAAAAACATCGTAACGGGCCAGTAGGAAGAGTTAGTTTATATTTCGACGAAAAAACTACAACCTTTATGAATATAGAAAAATCAAACCTGAGTGATTTTTCGGCATTCCAAGAAGAATCTGGTAGTTTTGACCAATTTTAAAAAAATAAATGAATAATTTAATAGAAAAATTAACTGAATATTTTAAAGAATTTCCCGGAATTGGAGAGAGACAGGCAAAACGTTTTGTTTATTTTTTGTTACACAAAAATCCTAACTATGTAAGAGAATTAAGTGAGACAATCAATGAAATAAAAAATACAATATCTCAATGCCAATCGTGTTTTTTGTTTTTTCATGGTAAAAAAGAAAATTTATGCGAAAATTGCTCTAACCCAAAAACAGATAAAGAAACTTTGTTAATTGTAGAAAAAGATGCTGACTACGAAAGTATCAAACGTAGCCGAACCTATAATGGTATGTATTTTATTCTGGGCGGACTTGTCCCGATTGTAAACAAGGAAACCCCTAAATTTGTTAGGGTCAAAGAATTAATAAAAATAGTCACAGAAAGATCTGAGAACAACAATTTGAAAGAAATTATTATAGCTCTTTCAATCAATCCTCAAGGTGAACACACAGATATGTATTTAAGAGAACTTCTACTTCCACTTAAAGATAAATATGGTTTTAATATTGTTTCTTTGGGGAGAGGTCTTTCAACAGGAACAGAATTAGAATACTCTGATGGAGAAACCATTAAAAATGCTTTCCTAAATAGATCTTAAAAATAATAATTAGATTAAATAAAAAATTACTTAATTTAATTAAGGAATTTTTTATTTAATAGCAGATATTTTTACTTCTAAGAATGGTTGACGATGACCATTCTTTTTAAGATAACGACTCTTTGCTTTATATTTAACAACTTTAACAGTTCGGCTTTTACCTTCTCTTTGAAAAAGAGATTCTACTTTAGCACCTGAAATATAAGGAGCTCCAATAGTAGTGTCTTTCCCATTATCTACAAGCAAAACCTTATCAAAAACAATTTTATCACCAACATTAAAATCCCCAGAAATTTTTTCAACCTTTAAAACATCACCAACTGTGACTTTATATTGTTTCCCCCCTGTTTCAATTATGGCAAATTCTTTTGATTCCATATAGGCACATATAATACACAAAATCTATTTAAAAAGCAACCCCATATACCCATTTGGTGTCATATTACTTTTTAGTAAGAATTTATAAAGTAATTTAAAAACCAAAGATTAGTTTAAAATTAAAATAATATTTATTCTATAAAAAAATAAAACCAGCATGCGGGTAAGCATATTTTTGTGATATAATAGCAACATGGCCCTAGAATTATTTAATACATTATCCAGAAAAAAAGAAAGTTTTAAACCCTTAAATCCACCTAATGTCGGTTTATATACTTGTGGACCTACTGTTTATAATCATCCCCATATTGGCAATTACCGAGCATATATTTTTGGAGATATTTTAAAGAGATACTTAATTTATTCTGGTTATCAAGTAAACCACATAATGAATATCACTGACATCGATGATAAGACAATTTTTAATTCTCAAAAAGAAAATAAATCACTTAAAGAATTTACCGAATTCTATACAAAAATATTTTTTGAAGAAATTAAATCCCTCAACATTATTGAAGCTAACAAATACCCTAAAGCTACTGAGTATGTCAAAGAGATACTTTTGTTAATTAAGGATTTGTTATTTAAGGAATATGCTTATTTAACAGAAGACGGTTCTGTTTACTTTAATATAAAGAAATTTAAAGAATATGGTAAATTATCTCATTTTAAAATAGATGATCTGAAGAAAAACGCCAAAGGTAGATTAAATCAAGATGAGTATGAAAAAGAAAATGCTGAAGATTTTGCCCTATGGAAAGCTTGGGATGAATCAGATGGCGAAATATTTTGGAAACCCCAGGAAATTATAGATGAAGATTTGGGTCTTTCTAATGGTCGTCCGGGTTGGCACATAGAATGTTCAGCAATGAGCTTAAAAGAATTAGGTAACAGCTTTGATATTCATACAGGTGGAGTTGATAATATTTTTCCACATCACGAAAATGAAATTGCGCAGTCTGAGTGCTCCACCGGCAAACCTTTTGCTAAATATTTTCTTCACAATGAACATCTCTTGGTTGATGGAAGTAAAATGTCTAAGTCTCTTGGAAATTTTTACACTTTAGAAGACTTAAAAAAAGAAGACATCGACCCTATCGCTTTTCGTTTATGGCTTTATACTTCTCACTACCGTACAAAAACTAATTTTACCCTAGATGCAGTCAGGGGGTCTCAAATTGCCCTATCGAAGATAAGAGAAAATTACTTAGACCTAGGAGAGGATGTTGGGGAAATTAATACCATCTACAAGAATAAATTAATTTCTTTTATGGATAATGATTTAGATACCCCACAAGCCTTAGCTATCTTATGGTCTTTATTAAAAGATGAAAAAATAAAAAAAGAAGATAAAAAAGCCACCCTTTTGGATTTTGATAAAATTTTTGGATTAGGCTTAGGTAAATTAAAAAAAGAAATCATTCCTGAAAATATTAAAAGCCTAATCAAAGAAAGAGAAGACGCTAGAGAAAGAAAAGATTGGTCTTTGAGTGATCAAATCCGTGATAAGGTAAAAAATTTAGGTTATGAAATTAAAGATACTGATTCAGGACAAAAGATATCAAAACAAAAATAAAACAGCACTCTAGATAGGTGCTGTTTTAAATTTCTGGTAGATTACTGTTTAGGATATTTTACTCCCTTAATATGTTTGCCAATATTACAAACATCATCAGTATCAAAAATCCCCCCACAGATACTACAACAACGATTACCTGTACAAACAACTTCACTACTAGTAATCTTTTTAGCCTTCTTTTTCATGCTGAAATAAATTTTTAATTATACAAAATATAAACTTATGTATAATAATAAAACTTATTAGACGAATTGTCAAGACAGTTTGATTATTAACTTTTAACCATTTAGCTCTATGTAAAATGTTGAGCCTTTATCAAGACCAGGAGATTCAACCCATATCTTACCCTGATGAGCTTCAATTATTTCTTTTGCCAAATAAAGTCCAAGCCCTGTTCCAGAAGTATTCATTTTACTCCCCTCCCCCCGAGCAAATTTTTTAAATAATAATTGTTTGACTTCTTCTGTTAAACCAACCCCGGTATCTTTGATAGAAATTAAAACTTTATCGTTCTTCCTATCAACCCCAATGTCTATTCCGCCTTCTTTTGTATATTTTATAGAGTTATCTATCAAATTTACAATTACTTGCCTAATTTTTTCCTTATCTCCAACAATCAAGGAACCCTCCCCATTACCATTAAATATAATTTTTAAACCCTTCTTTTCCGCATTGATAGAAAAATAATTTACCACCTCTTCAACTAAAGAAGTTATGTCAAAAGAAGCCATCTCATATTTCATTCCACCTTGTTCAATTTTAGTTACATTCAATAAATCTTCAACAACTTTTGCTAAATTTTTACTAGAAAGAAAAACTCTCTCTAGTATTTCTTTCGATTCATCTTTAATCTCACCGTAATCTCCCTCTAGAACCATTGACAAATATCCTTGGATAACTGTTAAGGGGCTTCTTAACTGGTGTGAAGCCAAAGATAGAAATTCTGTCTTTAGTTCATCTACTTTTTTTAATTTATTATTAGCTTCCTCTAATTTTAATTTTAATTGTTCTAATTTTTCTCTTTGAGCCACTTCTTTTTTAACTGAATAAATTAGATTTAAACCGACTAAAACAACCATAGCCAAAGTTACTCCATTTAGAATAAAATTAGCTGTAACTTCAATAAAAAAGAATTGCGAACTAATCAAAATTATTAGAGAAAAAATCAAAGCCTGCGTAGCAAGCATTTTAATGTTAAAGGTTTTATATCGAACAATTAGATAAGTAATAAACCCAATAAATACAAATGCTCCAATTGGGCCAATCAAGTTTATCCCATATTCTTTAGTTGCAACACCAAAGACTTCAGAGTACCAAAAAATACTTAAAAAGATAATGACACCAAACACTAATAACTTCAGACTATGTTTGTTTTTTTTATCTAATTCCTCTCTCTTTAGGTATTTTTTCCCAATAAAAAAAATAATAAATATAGATAATAACTCTACTCCAAACATTACATAAAGGAGAGCTCCGGGAATTCCCTCACAATACAAATAATCATATCCAGATATATTTAATCTAGTAAAACTAAAGACAATAAAAAATAAGTAAGTAATTAATAAGGATTTTTTATAAAGAGGAGCTAAATCTTTTTTATTCGCAAATACATAAACAAAATATATAGAACCTAAATAAATTGGTATCTCAAAAATCGGCATTATTTGCCAAGAGAGATATATTAAATTATTAGGTAAAGCTATCCACTGAATCAAAACATTGAGTATCCATAGACCAAAAGAAACTGTGACTAAGAAAAATAACCGATTGAGAAGTGATTTCCTGTCTTTCATTAAAATAAAAATTCCTAGTAAGACAGAGATTATTAAAATTGGGATATAAGAGTAATAGAGTAAATGAGGAGCAATACTTAAATCAAAAATTCCTAAAAAGTTTGCAACACCGTCAGCACATACCCCCGTAATCGAATTAGCCATGTTGGTTTTAGTATTTAAAAATGTTAATATTTATATAGTTTTTAATAGACATTACTCATTATATATGAAAATCCTATTTGTATCAAACGATTTTATTGCTGGAAATCTTGCATATTTATTAAAAAAAGAAGGTCATGAAGTTAAACTTTATATCGAAAATAAAAAAGTTAGATCTACTTTTGAAAATATTGTCAAAAAAACAAATAATTGGAAAAAAGAATTAAATTGGGTTGGGAAAAATGGACTAATTATTTTTGATGATGTTGGTTATGGAAAAATACAAGATAGTTTAAGGAAAGAGGGATACACTGTCTTCGGTGGTTCTTTTCTAGGGGAAAGACTAGAGACAGAAAGAGAATACGGGCAAAAAATTTTTAAAGATTATGGAATAAAAACAAAGGAACTAAAAGATTTTTCTAATATTAAAAGTGCTATAAAATATATTAAAAGAAACCCTGGACCTTGGGTTATTAAACAAAACGAAAATGGAGATAAAACCTTAAATTATGTTGGGTATTTTAAAGACGGGAGAGATACGATCTCTCTTCTTAAAAATTATTCTAAGAAAAATATAGAAGATGAAAAAATATCTTTACATAAAAAAATCGAAGGGATTGAAATAGGAATAGGTAGATTCTTTAATGGATCAGATTGGGTTGGACCAATAGAATATAATATTGAACATAAAAAATTCTTTCCTGGAGACCTTGGTCCTACTACCTCTGAGATGGGAACATTGATGTGGTATGACAATAATGAGAATAATAGACTATACAAAGAAACTATCTCTAAAATTAAACCTTTCCTACAAGAAACAGGATTTATTGGTGATTTCGAAATTAATACAATAGTTAATAAAAGTGGAGCATATGCGTTAGAAGCAACGGCTCGTTTAGGATCTCCAGCTGTTCACCTTCAAGCAGAAATACACAGATCTCCTTGGGGAGAATTTTTATATAAAATTGCAAAAGGTGAATCATATAATCTTAAATGGAAAAAGGGTTACGCATTAATAGTCCTCCTAGCTACTCCCCCTTTCCCTTTTGGAGAAAATACAAAAGATGAAGATTTAGTAGGGGTTGAAGTCTTTTTTAATAATCTAAACAAAAAAGAAATCGAGCATATTAGATTAGATGGTTTATCAAAAAAAACACCTAATTCTAAAAAATTATATTTGTCGGATGATGCTGGTTACGTACTCTATGTTACAAATATCGGAAGAACTGTTGAAGAATCAAGAACAAAGACATATTCAATTATTAAAAAAATAATTATTCCTAAGATGATGTACAGAAACGACATCGGTGTAAAATTCATCAAAGAAGATTACAAAAAATTAAAAGATTGGGGCTATTTAGATTAACTAATTTATAAAAATAAAAAGATACTTCCAATTATCATTAAAATAATTGAGATAGTTTTCGGAACCATAACCTCTTTTGAAATATCCTCTTTTATGATATGCGGGAAAAATTTGGTTCCGATAAAAGCCAAGACCATAACTATTGCTGGCTGAAAAGTCCCAACCAAAAAAACCATTGAAATAGGAGCCAACAATAAAGCAAAATTGGTTAGAAGATTTCCAGAAATACTCATTAGTTCACTTAAAACATTTACCACAAAAATTTTTTTACCTCCATTTTTGTTCATAAATAAAAATTCATTTCTATATTTGGGAACAAATAAATAAAGGAAAAGCCCTAAAACCCCTAACCCTAAATATTCCCAAAAAGAAGAAATCCAGAAATCCCCAGAGATAGTTACAAATTTAAAAATGAAACCTGATATAGCAAGAGCCAAAGAAGCTCCCAGCATATATAAAACTGGTTTACTTTTAATTTTATTTTTTTGTCCAGAGAAATCTATTGAGATAAAAAAAGATCCCAAGATTATAACTGATGAACCAATCATTTGTTTTAAGGTAAGCATTTCCCCTAGAAAAAAATATCCTAATATATAACCAAAAACAGGAATCATCAAAAACCATGGAACAATATTAGAAACTTCTTCAATTTCCAGAGCATAGAGATATAATATTATCCAAGTAACGGTCAATCCTCCATTAACAAAAAGAAGGATTTTATCAAAGGTAGAAATGCTAAAAATACCTGTTCTAAAAAATAGAATAAAAAGAGCAATCAAAAGACCTATCAAACTAGAAAATAGAACTAGACCGCCAGAGCTTCTTTCTTTTTCTTTTTGAGAATATTTAGAAACCAAAAAATCATCTACAATATTAACTATTGCCCATAAAATAGGTGCCCCTAATGCAATTAAAAACCAATTCATAGTAAATAAAAATTAAGAATTACTTTTAAGTGAAGCTAAACATAATTTATATAAAGCTCTAGCACCAACATTACCATCCCATTCATTTTCACCAGGTGAAACTTCACACAAATCAAAACCAATAATTTTTTTGCCTGATAAAACAATTTTTTCTAGTAAAAAAGAAATCTCCTCTAAAGAAAAACCTCCTGGAACAGGAGTCCCTGTATTAGGACATAAGCTTGGGTTTAGCCCATCGATATCAAATGAAATATAAACATTATCAGGAAGTTCTTTTATTATTTCATCACATTTTAAAGACCAACTCTGTCCATTAAAGATAGATTTTTTTAATTCATAATCACTAAACAAGGAAATTTTATTTTTAAATTCTCCTTTGTTTATTATTTCTTTTTCAATATGACTAATATCTCTAACTCCAACCTGAACAATTTTAGAAACTTCTTTTAATTGTAAAATATTATAAAAAATAGAAGCATGAGAAAATTTTAAATCCTCATAATTAGGCCTGGTGTCAGAATGAGCATCTATCTGAAGTATTCCAAAATCTTTATTTTTCTTTGCTAGTACTTCAATAAATCCCAAAATAACACTATGATCGCCACCAACAATCCCTACTTGTTTTCCTTGTTTTATTAAATCGGCAGTTTCTTCTTTGACATGATTATTCAAGTTCACACACTCTTGATTAATTTCTTTTTGTAATTTTTTATCAATCTTTCCGTTCTGGTAATTGAATAAATATTTTTCAGCCATCTCCCTTATCTGCTTATTTTTGTAAAAGATAGGAGAAGGTATATCTTTCATAGCAATCCCCTCTTTCCAGCCTTCTCTATGGAAATCATCATATAAATCAATCTGCTGGGAAGCTTTTAAAATAGCTTCTGGTCCTTTTGATGTACCAGATAAATAAGAAACGGTTACCTCCCACGGAACAGGAACCAAAACCAACTTAGCTTCTTCTGGTAAAAAGGGTAAACCGAAAATTCCGTGATCTCGTAAACCGTTCTCGTTAGGATTAAAATTATTAATTTTTTCGTTTAATTTTTTATTCGATTCACTTGTCATAAGATTTCTATGATAATCTATTTTTAAAATCCTTGTAACCAAACTTCCTAATAATCTTTATCTTATGATTTTTATCAATTAAAGCAATACTAGGAAGATTAATGCCGTTAAAGGTATTATTCTTTACCATGGTGTAAATCGCCATATTAAGAAATACTATCTTCTGACCAATAAAAAGTGGTTCATTGAAAACATAATCTCCTATAACATCTCCGGTTAAACAACTCGGACCAACCAACCGATATAGATTAGAATCATTGTCGTTAATGACTGGTTTTGCTCCTAAAACTGTTGGTAAATAAGGTATTTCCAAGACATCAGGCATATGAGTTGTTGCTGAAACATCCAAAACAGCAATATTAATATCATTATTAAAAATATCAACAACTTCTCCAACTAAAACACCAGCATTTAAAGCCACAGCTTCCCCAGGTTCTAAATAAATATCTAAGTGAGGATATTCTAATTTAAACTCCCTAATTATCTTGATTAGTAAATTTAAATCATAACCTTTTCTTGTAATATGATGCCCCCCTCCAAAATTAACCCATTTCATTTCTCCTAAAAATCTGCCAAACTTATCTTTAAAAACATCAAGAGATCTTTTCAGAGCATCGGCATCTAATTCGCATAAGTTATGAAAATGTAAACCTTCAATTCCTTCTAAATTATTTTCTTTAAAATTTTTAATAGTTACCCCAAATTGTGATTTAGGTCTGCTTGGATCATAAATAGAAACATCTGATTCACTGTGTTCTAGATTAACCCTTAATCCGCAAGAAATATTTTTTTTCCTGACAATATTTTTAAATCTATTCCACTGCGAAAATGAGTTGAAAACCAGGTGGTCTGCATATAACATATAAGCTTTAATGTTTTTTTCGGTATAAGAAGGAGAAAAAACATGCACTTCTCCACTAAGC
>JAQVGE010000198.1 GCA_028696935.1 Minisyncoccota bacterium
TTTTTCCTTTTGTTTAGCTTCTTCTAATTTTCTATATATTTTACCCTTAAGCATATCTAGTGCTTTTTCTTTATTTTGTTCTTGTGAACGCTCACTAGTAACATGAACTGATAAATTTGTTGGTAAATGAACAAGTCTCACCGCTGTTTCTCTCTTATTAACATTTTGTCCACCTGGACCACCTGATTTAGAAAACTCAATCCTCAAATCTTCTGGTGGAATTATAATGGTTTGGTCATTTTTTTCTAGTTTTGGAACTACTTCAACTAATGAAAATGAAGTGTGCCTTTTAGCATTTGCGTTAAAAGGAGAAATCCTGACCAGTCGATGAACACCTGATTCATTTTTCAGTGTCCCATAAGAATTTTTGCCTAAAACCTCCAAAGAAATATTTCGGTATCCATTATGGTCATTCTTATTTTCGTGAAGCAAACTGACTTGCCACCCCTTTTTTTCAAAATATTTCAAATACATCCTAAGAAGCATCGCTGAAAAATCTTCCGCGTCATCCCCTCCCGCCCCAGATAAAATCGACAAGATTAGATTACCACTATCATACTTAGAAACCCCAAGAATCTCATTTTTTAATTGAGATATTCTCTTAATTATGTTTTGGGCATCAACTTTATTATCCCAAAAATTTGGACTATTCATTTGAAATTCTAAATCTTCAAGTTCTTTTTTTAATTCTTCAATGTTTTTATCCATCTTAAGTTAAAAATTAATTTTAAAGTGAGCCACCCCCGAGGATCGAACTCGGGACCCCGGCTTTACGAAAGCCGTGCTCTACCAACTGAGCTAGGGTGGCAGAACGATTGTGTAAACAAAAAATAATTGACGACCTTTTGTGTATATTAACATATTTAATTTATTTTGACATAACTCAAAAAAGATGTTAGTTTAAAGAAAAAGTACATTATCATGAGAAAAGAAAATTTTTTACTGAGTGTTCGAAACTCAATTGGATCACAAATGTTTCGAACCTACCTCGACAAAGAAGGCAATGATGTCCTCCACAACGGTGACTTATCTTGTGCCTATTTTATTTCTTCCATAATGCTCATTCATGGATTAATTGATAGGCCACACTTTACCGTTTCAGGAACATTGTTTGCAATGAAAAATGCTGGTTGGAAAAAAATAAAAACATTAAAGGTTGGCTCCGTTGTGGTTTGGGGTTCTGTTCGTCAGAATGGCTCTAATCACAAGCATTTAGGTGTCTATATTGGCGACCAACAAGCTATTTCTAACCGAAGTTCTCTTGGCATGCCAGGGGAACATGCATTACATTATTCCGGTCTTGATAAAGACGGAAAAAAGAAAAAAGCTCGAATTTTAGAAATATATTGGCATTCTGCTTTCGATAAAGTAGAATAGTCTATATGTCTAAATTAAGAGCCGAGTATAATAAGAGATTACTATCTATTGATGGGGTCTCTTTTTTTTGTCTGTTTGGAGAAAAAGGAATTACCGAAGATAAAATAGAAGGTGACCTAAAGACCCCAATTGGTGTTTTTAAAATTGATAAAATATTTTATAGGGCAGATAAAATTGAAAAACCAGAATCGCCAATCGAAACAGTGCCTATCTCAAAAGACGATGGATGGTGTGATGATAAAAATAGAGAAGAATATAACTCCTTAATTAAATTACCTTTTGATGGACGTTTTGAAAATCTTTGGAGGGAAGGAGATGAGTACGACATAATAATTACTCTTGATTACAACACCTCACCAGTCATCAAAGGTAAAGGTAGTGCTATCTTTATTCATGTCGCTAAAGAAAATATGAATTACACTGAAGGTTGTTTGGCTTTAAAAAAGGAAGATTTAATTAAGATAATAGACAAATTAGAAAGTAGCTCAACTATTGAGATTTCATACTAATTGAGCCGTCAGTGAGAATCGGACTCACGCTCTCTCCCTTACCAAGGGAGTGCTTTGCCACTAAGCTATGACGGCTAAATAACACTAATTAAGAATACTATAATTAACTTATATTTTCAAATCATTGCAAAATTCATATTTTTTGGTATAATGAAAAATATTGAAATTAAATAATGAATTAGAGTTATTTTTAACTTGTTTTTATTGTTTGTTTTTTATATAGCGAGGTAGAGAAGATGTATCTCCAAAAGAACATCCAAGAGCGAATAACCAAGGTTATGAGCTACAATTCTAAAACGTTCAAGTTTTTGATTTACATTTATAGCGGGGTAGAGAAGAGGTATCTCACAAGGCTCATAACCTTGAGACAGTGGTTCGATTCCACTCCCCGCAACAACAGAAAAAGAAAATAGGCTCATTCATGAGCCTATTTTCTTTTTCTTCTATTCTAACCCCTAAATATAAAGATGTTTAGATTTTTTAAAAGAAATAATAATTAATTCAACTTGTTAACAAAAGAAATTTTTATTTTTAAGTCTTCTATTAATTTTTCTAATAATTTTGAGCCCTCATTAGATAAAATCATTGCATAAAAATTATTTATCGAAAAGTTATTTTTAAAATAATTTATTTGCTGAGTAAGCAATTTAGACCCTAACCCCTTTTTACGATATTCTGGTAAGACTATCACACTCATAAGATAAAGGGACTCGAATTTTGGGTTATTAATTGAATCTAAAAATAAATCTTTTTCTGTCATCCTGTTAGACAAAAAACTTGTCATATTTTTAATGGAAGTTGGCAAGACAACAGACCAAGCTATAACTTTATTTTCATCTTTAATGCATAGAAAATTATTTTTCTCTAAATTAATTAAAGATAGTGCGTTATGTAATGTCGGTTGAGCCTGATCTGGGTCATCTTCTGTTCCAAATAATT
>JAQVGE010000199.1 GCA_028696935.1 Minisyncoccota bacterium
CATACTTTTAAACTAATAACTAATAACTTACAACTAACAACGAAGATATTATTTCAACTAATAATTTAAAATTAATAATTGTTAGTTGTTCACTGTTAGTTATCCACTGTATTTTTAGTCTATATTTGGCGCACCACAAATATTACAATATGCAAAAGAATGAGCATAACTATTTCAGCATTCTTAACATTTTACTATGAGTCTTTCACCACAAGCAATACAACAGACATATTCCTTAGGATTTAATGTAGAACAATTATAACAAGGAACAAGATTTGAAGCACAAGCTTCTCTCCATGGTATTCTATCTTTTTTGTAATATATAGGTCTTACAAGAAAATATAATGGCAATCATACAATAGGTGTCAACAAAGTAACCAAAACTATACTAATCACTTGAAGACTAAAACTATTTGTTCTATTAATAATATCTTTTGTTGTCCAAATAATAGCTATCACCCACAAAAAAATAAATAAAATAGCAACAATATTTATCCACAAAGCGACACCACTCGCAGAAAAAATAGTAGACAAGTTTCGAGTTGATTTATCAACAACCATACCAACACTAGTATCCATAAATTTTAATTAAGAAGTAAAGATTAAGAATTTGGTTTAAAGCATAAAGCTTATAGCATAAGGCTGTATTTTTGTTGTTCACTGTTAGTTATTGACTATTAGTTGTTAGTTGTTCATTGTTAGTTGTTAGTTGTTAGTTGTTCATTGTTAGTTGTTAGTTGTTCATTGTTAGTTGTTCATTGTTAGTTGTTCATTGTTAGTTGTTTAAGAAATTTTCTTCTTAATTACCTTTAGGGAATCATCGTGTTTTTTCAAGCTATTGAGAAGAAAGGCAATTTTGTTTGGATTAGCAAATTCTGTTTCAAAAGAAAATAAACTCATATTCTCTTGTAAGTTTTTCATAGTCACATTAAGAACAGGAACATGAAGATCGTTAAATATGTTCATCATACCAATAATATTACCCTGTCTATTTGATATTTTTAGTTCAATAAAAATTTTATACATTGTCTCAGGTTCACCAGCTCGATGCGCTTCAAGCAATTTTTCAAAAGACATAGTTTTGATTCCTCTACATGCAACAGCATGGATTCTTATACCATCTCTTCCTACCTTAGCAATAATTTTTTCTCCTGGCTTAGGCTTACATTCATGACAAAAATAATAATTTATCAATTCATCTCAATCAACTACAACAGACAAATCATCTTTAAATGCTTTCAAATCCTGTTCTACTAATTTAGCGCCAATATCTGAAGATTCTTTTTGCGCATTGATTTCTTCTGGATACACAGACTTGATAAAGTGAGAAAACTTTTCTTTTTTATCTAAAGTGCTCATCAATTTTTTTTCTATTTCTTCTTTTGTATATATTTTACTAATCTGGTCACCAGTAGCATGAAACAAGGGCAATCAATACATTTTTAGATGTTTATTAAGTTCTACAATCGCTTGAGACATAAGTTGTTCTCTTTGATCAGTTTTAAGAACTTTAATCAAATTGTTTTTTGCGCTCGACGTATGAAGAAATTCCAATCGATGTTTATTTGCAGAATATTTATTTTTAAATGTGTTAATTTTAATAACATCTCAAGTTTGTGGAATATAACTAATAGGCTTAGTTTCTCAATTAACAGTAGCATTTTTGAATGAAAGACCAATATCTGTATGTACAGCAAAAGCAAAATCCAAAACAGTACTTCATGTAGGAAGCTCTATTACATCTCACTGAGGAGTATATAAGAAAATACAATTTTCTAGTATTTCTATATTAAGTTCTTTTTTAAATTGTTCTTTATCATCCAAAGATTTATAGTTGTGGACAATATCCTGAAGTTTTTTGATCCATTCGCTTTGTTGTTGAGAAACTTTTACTGGCGCATTATGTTCAAAATATGCAAAATGTGCAGCAACTCAAAACTCTGCAACATCATCCATTTCATGAGTTCTAATCTGTATTTCTGTAGGAAAACGGAACATACTAAGTACTGTTGTATGAATACTTTGATATCCATTAAATTTTGGTACTGCAATATAATCTTTAATTTTTTTGATCAAAGGAGTGTAGTGTTTGTGAATAATTCACAACACCATATAACAATCACTTACCGTATTAGTAATTACTCTGTATGCGAGCAAATCCATTACTGTACTAATTTCTGTCGTTTTATATCTTCTCTGAAGCTTTTCAAAAACCCTATATGGACTTTTAATTCTTCATTTTACCTCAAAATCTTCTATCCCTTCTTTTTTTAAAAGCGTAGTTAAAAGTTTTATTCATTTTTCTGTATATCTTTCGCCTTCACCAAAATATTTTTTAAGATAATCAAATATATCATTAAAAGCAGCCTCCTCTAATATTTTAAACGAACCATTTTCTAAATACAATTGATAATGATACAATCAAAGTCTTTTGGCAATAGGAACATAAATTTTCATAGTTTCTTGTGCTATTTTTACTCTCTTTGATGGGTTTGGATGATAATGTAAAGTTTGAATATTGTGTATACGATCAGCCAACTTCACAAAGATTACCCTCAAATCACGTGCCATCGCAAGAAATGTTTTTTTGAGTGTTTCCAAGTGTCTATCTTCTCATTTATATTTAATCTTTGAGACTTTTACCATACCCTCACACAATTCTCCAACCTCCGAACCAAATTCTTTTTCTATTTCCCTTTGGGTAACATTACAATCTTCTATTACGTCATGTAACAAACATGTTTGGATCGTTTCAAGATCGGGTTTCATATCCATCAAAAATTTTGTAGCTCTCAAAGGATGAATAATATATGGCTCTCATGAAA
>JAQVGE010000200.1 GCA_028696935.1 Minisyncoccota bacterium
CCTTGCTTTGGCGGGCGTGGGTGTCTCTTTCGATTTCGGACAATCATTCGGGGGGGCGAAATGACTGTAATTGCATTATACGATTTACAGACGAAAATGGCAAGGCGTGAAAGCGTAACAAACCAAACCCCGATGTATAACAATAGGGGTTTGTGCGGTTTTCATCCACATTTGGGGCATTTATTGCCATATGGGGGCGTAAATATCTGCAATGCAAGCGGTGCAAGCGTGGGCGGTAATCCTGCATACGCAAGGGCAAAATTCGGGGTGGGGGTGTTCGATGATTGATACCTTGAAAGTGTTCACGGATGATTTCAAAATAAGCGATAATGCGGGTTTGTTCGTGCAACCTGCAACGGTGAACTATGAAACGGGTGAAAAGAAAGAATATAACTTGTTTCGAAAGGATAACGGGGCGTGGGTAACAGGGGCGAAAGCGTATGTAAACACGGGCGATTATCAATTGACTATCAAGCCGATTGTTGGCAATGGCAACGGAAAGGTTTTGTTATTTCTGCAAACATCATTGCCTAAAATCATTCACGGTGAAAATTATCAAGCGTTGAACAATGATGAAACGGTGCAAGCGATTGATGCGATTGCGTATGATTTGCAAGATAGGGGCGTGGGTGTCAATCTGCAAGAATGCAAAACATCAAGAATTGATGTGTTTCGGACTGCGATTGCGGATAATCCGTTTTCAAGTTATGCACCCGTCTTTCGCTTATTGAATGCAAAACGTTCACATACAACCGATTACGGTACAACGTTCACGTGGGCAAACACGCAACGTGAAATTTGTGTTTACGATAAGGGAACGGAAATGCGAAACAGGGGTGTCAAGTCAAGTGCGTTGCCTACGAATGCAATTAGGTTTGAATATCGCTTGAAAACGTCAAGGGTTTGCAAGAATGAAACAGGTGCGGGCAATGTGCGTGAATTGGTGAACAATCTTGATAATCTACAAGATGTTTATCGGCAAGCGTTGGAAAACAGTATCTTTTCGCTTGATGCGCAAGCGTTGGCAACGGTTACTGCAAACGAACTTGAAAACGGTTTGCGGGTGTATGCCAAACGATATGGCGGTGCGTTCGTCAATCGTTTCTTTCGTGATTTCGGTGCGTATGCGTTAGGGCGTCTAACGGGCGTTGAAACGGTAAAATCGGTGCTTTCAAGCGTGTTAGGTGATAGGTATAAGTTATGGCGTCATTCAAAGTTATTCGATGAATATCGGATGAATTTTGAAATGGCAAGGGGCGGTTTGGGTGATAACACATTGAAAGATTTCTACCTTGAATTGAAAGAAAAGATATTACCTGATAACAGGTGCGAAACAGGTGATTTGGCGTCCGTATAGACGGGCGTTGACGGTGATTTGATGACGGTATAAACGGTAAACAAACGGTGATTGGCGATGATTGGCATATGGGTTGACGGTGAAAACGTTGCAATTCGTGGCAAACAATGCGGATAAAAACGGATAAAAACGGATACATTTTCGGGGTGCAATTATGCAATTATGCACATTAAAAGGCGATGTAATCTGCAAAATGAACAATGTGAACACTATAAAAAAGGGTTGACGGTGCAAGCGTGGGCGATGCGATAATAGCAAGGGATAGCAAGGGGCGGTTTGTGAAAGGTGCAAGCGGTAATCCGCAAGGTAGGTTGCCAAAACAAACAGAAACATCATATCTGCAAGTATCCGAAAGCGTGTGCACGTTTGATGTATGGCGTGAAATAGTTGCGAAAGCGATTGAACAGGCGAAACGGGGCGATGCAAGGGCAAGGCAATGGCTGTCTGATTACCTGATAGGCAAGCCGATTTCAATGGTTATGGCGGTGCAAGAAAAGCAAGAAACGGAAATAATCGTCAAGTGGGCTATACAAGAAAAGTTAGATAGATTGGCGGGTGAAATTTCTGATAAACCTATAACGTTAGATTGGCAAGATACGAAATAGAATGATTGATGAAACGCAAGATTGCATTTATTGTTACCACAAAAAGTGGTATAATTAGGGTTAAGGAAAGGCAAGCGAAATGAATAAGAAAATCGGGCGTCCTGCAATGCGGGTTGACTTACGGAAAGATAGTGTAATCCGCATCCGTGTTTCGCAACGTGAACTTGATGCGATAAAGAAACTTGCGAAAGCGAAAGGCATAACGGTTACAGGGTTGGTGCGTGGAAAGGTGTTAGGCGATGCTGATGATAGATAAAACAAAAAGACACCTTGCTTTGGCGGGCGTGGGTGTCTCTTTCGATTTCGGACAATCATTCGGGGGGGCGAAATGACTGTATACATATTATACGTTTTACATCCCAAAATGGCAAGGCGTGAAAGCGTCTGTAATCAAACCCCGATGAATAACAATAGGGGTTTGTGCGGTTTTCTGCAATATTTGGGGGTACGGGGGCGTAAATCTCTGTCATTCAAGCGATGCAAGCGTGGCGGTAATCGTGCGTACGCAAGGGCAAAATTCGGATACGGGGGCGTCCGATGATTGACACCTTGAAAGTGTTTACAGATGATTTCAAGATAAGCGATAATGCGGGGTTATTCGTACAACCTGCAACGGTGAACTATGAAACAGGTGAAACGAATGAACATAATTTGTTTCGAAAGGATAATGGCAAGTGGGTAACAGGGGCGAAAGCGTATGTAAACACGGGCGATTATCAATTGACTATCAAACCGATAATAAGCAACGGAAACAGAAACGGAAAGGTTTTGTTATTTCTGCAAACATCATTGCCTAAAATCATTCACGGTGAAAACTTTCAAGCGTTGAACAATGATGAAACGGTGCAAGCGATTGATG
>JAQVGE010000201.1 GCA_028696935.1 Minisyncoccota bacterium
CCGGCCTTTTTCTCGTTATTCTTTTCAACTACATCCCAATTATGCAATCTTTTATGTACAGCTTCTATGTATGCGTAAATTCGTAGCCCATTCTTTTCTAATGGGCTACGATATAAGATATGAGCATGAAGTATGTACAAGGGCCTTGGCTACTTTTTCTTCCCTCTGAGGATATAGGGTTCGGTCCTGTTGGGATCAGGCTTAGCGGACCTGAGAGTCGCATAGTAGGCTGGCATGACGCTGAGATCGGCACTGCCGGGGATCATTGTATCCCAGTCTTCGTCTGTCCTGCAGGTTCCTGCATTGGCGAAGACATAGGTAAGGTAAGCGTGGGGGTCTATGCCCATAGCCTTGCAACTCTCCACAAGCGAGAAATAGAGTGCGGAAACCTCAGCCCCCTGGGGTGTGATGCAGAAAAGGAAATTTTTCCGATCCAAAGCGAAGGGACGAATCGAATTCTCAGCGAGCTGATTCGAGCTGGTTGCATAGGGATAGTCGAGGAATCTGGTGAGCTTTTCCCAGCGGTCAAGAGGGTAGTTTATGGCTGTCTCCATTTTGCTGCCCTTGAGCACAGTCTTCTTATGGAGGTCGAGCCATGCCTTGAGGGCATCCAGGTCAGGGGTCAGTATTTCCCTTCGCTTGGCAAGGTATTGGTCATCAGCAAGAGGATGAGGGCCTTTCTGGGCGTCACAAAGCTCGCCTTCATGGTGGAAGAAGGTACCGTAGAGAGCTACAAGCTCAGCTGCAAGCTTTATCTTTTTGTTGGTCTTCAGGATGTCAGCCGCCTTGCGGCGCGAATGGACCATGCAACCCAAATGGGTGAAGTTCCCCATCTTTTCAGCATGTTCATACCCGGAAAGCCCGTCGGACTGCAAGACATGGTGATAATCCTTCAGGAAGTCCGCCATGGTCTCATTTGTACGGAGGATGCTGAAGTTGAAGAGTACCGGCCCCCTGCTCCCGTCCCTGTCTGTAGCCGCCCTCACCAGCATGAAACAGTTGCGGGCTGCGTCGGATTCCTTCTCGTCAGGTACCTTGAGCACTCTCAAGCCAGTTTCATCGGCGTTCCAGAGTGGATAGGAGAGCAACGACCTTTCCATTGCCCTGCCCAGTGGTTGAAGGGCCCTTCCTACAAGCATCATCCAGCCGCTCATCGCCTGCCTTGAGATGCCCCTCTGCTCTGCAACCAGCTTCTGTTCCTGCCGGTAGAGGGGAAGGCCGAACTGCATCTTGTCCGTTACGATGGTGGCCAGCAGAGTGGGGTCGCATATGGTCCCACCGAGAAGGGTTCCCTCATCATTGGCAGTGACTATCTTGGCCTCACCTGGCTCAGGGAGGCAATTGGGGCACTCGAATTGGGTATGGATGTGGTGGATTATGATCCTGGAGGCTGGGATTTCTGCAAGGGTATCCATGACATACTCACCACAGGCATGCATGGTGGATCCACAGCCACAGACGGGGACAAGCGCGCCATCATGACGGATTTCCACCACTGGGGTGGATGCATCCAGAGTGAAGGTCCTGTTGCGTGATACGACGCGAGTATAGGTCCTGACCTTCTGGGCTGTGAGCTCACCTTCAGCATTGTTTTTGGCATCAATGGTATTCTCAAGCTCAGCCTCGTCAAAGAGGCCCTGCCCCAGCTGCTCGGCAGTCTCCGAACTCCTGCCGAAACGCTTTTGGTTGGCGGCAAGATACAGGTTTTTCCAGCGCTCGGCATCAGCCTTCGCAAGGACCAACTCGTCCTCCAGCGCCAGTATCCTGTTCTTGTATTGTTGCTCTTCAATCATAGGGATAGTGTATCAGAAACCATGTTTAATTACAATCCTCAAAAGCAATTAAACATGGTTTTTAGAGCTATTTCATCTAGATTTCAGGCGTTCCTTCTTGCACTGGAATGCGCCTGAACACATCCTGGCCGGAGATGAGTCGAAGCACATCTTCGCGGCTTATGAGCCGTGCCTCACCCTCATTCCTTGGCCATCGGAAGGTGCCTTCGCAGAGGCGCTTTTGCCATAGGATGAATCCGTTGTCCCATACAAGGACCTTTAGGATTCGTCCCTGCCCTCCACAGAAGAGGAAGATGCTCCTGGAGAAAGGATCCATGTCCAGGTCTTCCTTCACACGATAGGCAAGGGCCATGGCCCCACACCTCATATCGGTTATGCCGGAGCATATGTAGTGGTCATAGTTCTCCGCATCAAGGAACATCATCTGACCCCCTTTGCTGCAAGGAGCACCTTCTTCAGGTCCTCGCTGGTGAAACCCTCACCCATAGTGATGGTACAACCACAACATTCGATGCTGATAGTGCAGCAGGGGTGTACGGTCTTGGAGATAAATCCAGCTATGGCAGGAGAGCCTACCATGATGATCTTCTGTTGCTGTTTCTTTGCCACCGGGGGCCTGGCCTTGTCGCGTCTAGGGTAAATGCCTTGGGTGTCGAATTTCCTGATCCAACCTAGGAAGGTGGAGTCGTCAATACCCCTATCCATGGCAAATTTGCAACATTTGCTTTTGTTTGCTTGGAAATTCTCCAAATACTCCCTAACCAGGGCTGACTTTTCTTCATTTGAGTACGAGGCCGATGTTATCATTGTCTTTTTATCCTCTTGGACACAATGATGACATACCTGCCCCATACTCTCAAAGGGCTACGAATTTACGCATACACAAAAGATTTCTGCAACCCCGCCTTGATGGCTTTTCGGTAGAGCGGCCATGCCTGGTCCCACTCCTGTTCATTCTCACTGGTGATCTTGCGGTTGGCCTTGACGTAATAGAAAATGCTTCGCTTCAGATAGAGCATTCCTGCG
>JAQVGE010000202.1 GCA_028696935.1 Minisyncoccota bacterium
AAATCCGCACAGACCGTAATATTCAGCAGCATGAACTCGCTACAGCATTACAAACTGATGTGAGAACCATCAGCAGATATGAAACCGGTGCACGTTGTCCCAATATTGAAATGGCACTTCGACTCTCTGCCTATTTCAAACTTGCTGTGAACCAGCTCTTTGAACTGGAAGACATCAGGCACAATCCTAAGTAATATTGGAGGTATCACTATGGAAAAAGATTATGAAATCATTGCTGTCGATTTTGATGGAACTTTATGTTACAGCAACTGGCCTGAGCTTGGTGAACCGAACCAGGCTCTTATTGCCTATCTAAAAAATTGGAAAAACAACGGCAACAAACTCATCCTCTGGACCTGCCGTATCGGCGATGCTTTGTCAAAAGCTGTCGAATGGTGTCAGAACCAGGGACTTGAATTTGATGCCGTGAATGATAATCTCCCGGAGATTGTTGAATACTATGGTAGCAATAGCCGAAAGATTACTTGTGATTATTATATTGATGATCGGATGATGGAGGTTCTTAAGTGAGCCTCCATTTTTATGCTTTTTTCTACTTTACTATCATTCTTAAAAACGGCCTTTAGTAAATCTGAAACATTTATTTTTCCAGATTGAGCTGCTATCGCATTTGTGATCTTTAAAACAGTTTTTCCCATACTACCTTCAACTATTTTATCAATCCAATCAAGATTTTCTGCATCTATCTCTCCTAAATATGCTTTTTCCATAATTACTGTCGATGCTTCTCCAATACCCAATACAATAGCACCAGCTACAATTGCATTAAGTACGTCCGCAGCTATATTTTTTCAATACCTGGAATCAGTTTTAATTGATTAATCACTGTTTTAGCAACAATACTCACTGTTCCCGCTTCAACAATATGTGAAATGATTTGCTTCTATTATCATCATTCTGATCTAGCTCATATATCTTAGAAATTCCTGTAATGAGAGTTGGTTCATGTAGTGTCAAGATTATTGCATCAGGAAAGTCTATTGGAATAGCCCTACAACTGAAGTTGTGGTTGTAGCTCTAATTGTCAATGCCTGTGCCTTCATTCCTTTACACTTTAACTCATATTTTTTTACTGCTTCTTCAGATATTTTAACCGCATTATCCAAATTTGCAACTGTTACCTCGACTAGTTCTTCGATACCCCTAATATCCAAAAAATTATTTAGAAAAATTCTTCTTGTAACAAATCATCCACATCCATATCAGCATCGGTTGTAACTACAAGGTTATCAATAAAATCATCAAATGAGTCCGTTACTAAAATATCCCACAGTCCATTTGATTTTAACTTTTCTGCAATTTTACATACTGGAATTCTCGTTGCAAAAGTTTCATTAAACACAGTTGTTAAATTTTGAACAGACATTTTTCCATTCGTTTCGACAAGCCACTGACACACTGCTCCCAAATTCAAATCACTACTAGATTTACACAAAATGATTCCACCTGCTACCTGCTGAGAAAACACTGTCTGTTGTTGTCTAAATATGCATGTACAAAGCCATTCGTTTTCTTGAAGTTTCTTTTCAATCCCCACAACTCGCAGTTCATTCCAAACGCTGTGTGCATTAAAATATTTTTTATCATACTTATTGATCCATTCTTGAAGGTCACGAATGTCTTCAATCGATAATCCATATCTTCTCTCAAGTTCAGACACTGTCATATACACTCTTGGTGCTACTTCTATGTATTCTAGATCCATTCTCTTTTTATAAAGTGCTGCTTCGAATGCAGATAATACTAGAAGTCTACGATCATATTCATTCAAATCTAAGATTTCATTGGAAAAAATCTCTTGATCAAAATAATTTACAACTGTACCGTAATCATCATTATATACATATCCAATATTCAAAGAATAGCCAATTCTCTTGAATGCCGCCTTGTTAAATGCATCTTCTGATGAATGAGTACAAATTTCTCGAAATAATTTTTCTACTTCATCATTAAACCAAAAATTCTTTCTTGACAGTTCTTTACATAATTGCTCAGCATCGTCACTCTCAATAGCTGTAACATCCACAGAATACTCACCGTCTAAATAATAATGGACAAGTGCACCTGTAATAACTGGATTTCCATTTGCACTTCTAACTCCGAATCGTTCTTCATACGCTTCATAGTATCCATTAAAATCAATTGGTGAAATCTCTTTAAGTAATTGCAATGCTTGCTTCGCCTCATCACCTTGTCCTAAAACCATAACAGGTACTCTTCTACAGCTTATTTCAAATTCTGTACAATCCCAATAATCAAGCGATGATTTTATTACATAAAATAGTTCGTATCCATCCCGAATATCCTGATCATCCATCAAGTCTGCATAATCTTTATAAATTAGCTCTGCTGATATAATCAAGTCTTTGTATTGATTAAAATCTATACTATCCCATATTACTTTTGGATCAGCTTCACAATACCTGACACGATTTTCTTTATCGAAAACGATATGATGTGCACATCTAAAATGATTTGAAACCGTTCGGATATTAATAGCTAATCGCTCCTTCGGATAATTTCTGCGTTCCAAATAATTATTATACTCTATTTCGAACTCTTCCAAGGACATTGCACAATCACTATTGCTCAGTAATACTCGATAAACCATTTCTGTTCTTGTAACGTGTATCTTATCTCTTCGTAAAGCTTCTTCTCTCCAATAATGATTAACTCAAACTTCGCACATAGATTTTGACTATGCACCGTGAAAATTCAATACCTGGCAGTTATTCAGTTATCAAAGCTCAGAGTTTATGCTGCTAGAAGTTTCGATTTCAGCAATGTTGGTATTGCA
>JAQVGE010000203.1 GCA_028696935.1 Minisyncoccota bacterium
CTCGATTTGGGCCGGGCGGTCGAGAATATCGGCAATGCCGGGTTCCGCGGCGAACAAGTCCCGCACGCGCGGCAGGTGGGCGGGATCAGGGATGTGAACATGGGCGATCTGGTGGTCCACGATGGCGAAAGCGCGAGAGGTGAAAAAATCGGGATAGAGCATGCGGGTGGTTTCGCGTGTATGGAACAAACCGGCACTGCGCAGCAGGCGATTGGGGAAGAGGGCGCCATCGTGCTCCACCACGGATTCAATGGCGTAGTCGCCCACGAGGAGCCAGTCGCGGCCTTGAGCTTCGGCGGTGGCGATCAGAGGTTCAATTTGGGCGAGAGTTTCGGCGAGGGCAGCGGCACTTTTTGGGGAATCGGGGCCAAAGCGTTGCTGGTCATAGTCGAGGGAGGGGAAATAGACAAAGAGGTGGTCGGGGGCACCGGGTTGGGCGAGAATCTGTTGGAGGGCTTCAGAAATCCAGCGCCCGACTTTGGCCCGGGCCAGGGGGCCCCAGTAGTGGAAAAGATCAAAACGCCGGCCGAGATCAGCGCAGAGTTCCGCGTAGAGGGTTTCAGGACGGGTATAACAGTCCATGATGATGCCGCCGTGGTGGCGGTGAATGGGCTTGGGCGATATGACGAGATCAACGGATTCGCCAAGGCTCTGCTGGAAAAAAGCCATACCGACGGTTTGTCCGGCGGCCCGGGCGTCGTCCCAGACGCGACGTCCGCGGACAAGCGCAGCAGATTGCTCCCAAAACCAGGGCCGAGCGAGATCATGGTGGAACCAGCCGGATGCTACGATGCCGTGCTGGGACGGGGGGAGGCTCGTGCGTAGCATGGCTTGCGCAGGGCAGGTGAGCGATAGCGGCCCGGGGGCGACCGGGCGAAACGGAATCGAGGTGACGGGCTTGTGCTTTTTGATCAGGTTCCAGCCCAATCCCGCTGCAAGAATCACCAGGGTTTTTCTGGATGCCTGAGTCATGGAATATCGTCCAGAATATCTAGGGTAATTGGCGGTATTTCATGGTTGGCGGCGGCGAGAATGATGTGATGCCATTCACGGAGGGTTCCATCGGGCAGGGGGGTGACCTGCGATGTTTTTTGGAGAAGCCAACCGCGGGGGGCTTCCAGCAGATCGTCGGGCCGGAGGCGCTGGGCGGCATAGAGTGAAGGGATCAACAGGGAAGCATTGGCATGACGCAGGGCGCTGCGTTCGGCGCGGCTGGCAATGGCGACCGCCGAGGCCGTGGCCACCGCCAGTAGAGCACAAAGTCCCAGAGAGGCCAGAACCTCGATGAGGGTGAAACCGACCGACCTTTGATTGGGAAGACGACTCTGCATGTGTGGATTGCGGTTAGTGTCGCATGGCCAAGACGGTGTGGCAAATCTGAATCGGATTTTACCAAAGTTCGGGCGCGCGATAATAACTTCACAGTTTTGTCCTGTGCCTGTTTTGTAGGGGCGTTACGAAACTCTGAGGTCGGGACTGCGGCTAGGCTGCTCCGAAAATGGCGGCGACCTTGGCCCTTGGTTCACAAACAGGGATCGAGCAAGCTCGACCCCTATGTCTCAAACCCTCATCCTACCTGAATTTCGTCGTGCACCCCGATGTCGCGGATGTGGCCTTTTCCTGTCGCCCGGCGTGGGTAAGTGGGTGTAGGGTTGCAGGCATATGTCCAATATTTCCATAGGAACGAAAAGTGGAAAAGAGCGGGCCGTGCGTATGGCCCGCGGGCAGATGATTTTGGCGATACTGGTGCTGGTGCTGGGTCTGGGGGCGACAGCTTGGGTGGCTGTTGCGCAGCATCGCCAGGAGCAGGTTCGGATTGAACGGGAATTCCAACAGGCTGCTGATAAACTTTTTGGACGAACCTTGCGGGACATTCAGTTGTTCATGGAAGTGTTGGACTCGATTCGGCAACTGCACAGTCTGTCGGATCAAGTGACACCAGAGGCGTTCGAAGAGATTGTGCGCAAGGGCATGATCTATCAACGGCGGATCCTCGGGGCCTATGGCTTCGCCCAAAGCATTCCACACGACATGCGGGAGGCCTATGAAGGGCAGGCGGCCAAACGCAGCATTGTCCAAGCGGATGGGCATGGCGGATTTGTCGCGGTGGATGCGCGTTCGCTCTATTATCCGTTGACCTACCAGACGCCGCCTGGAGGATTGGGGATCCCGGAAGGCTATGACTTTATGGCGCGGCAAGAGGATCGCGAAGCGATCGATGCGATGCGGCGCTGGGGGGTGTTTGCTTTGGGGGGCGAACTGGCGGGCAGTCCCACCCGTTCACCAGACGCTCGCGAGCGATATATGTTCGCACCAATTCTCTATCAGGCGGGACCCGGAGTGCAGGAGCTGGCCGGGTTTGCGATTGGCTTGTTCCAGCCGGACCAGATTTTAACCAATGCCCTAGGGGACGGGGCGCGGGGAGTCCAGGCGCGGGTGGAACCTAGTTTGCAAGCCAAGCGCGAAGAGGACCAAGCCTGGCAGTTTGTGCGCTACTTTAGTCTGGCAAACGAGGAATGGCGTTTCGCGGCCGAAGCCGAACCAACCTATTGGGCGGGGGAACGGTCGCGGGCGTCCGAGTGGGTCGCTCTAACGGGGGCGCTTCTATCGTTAGCGGTCGCGGGGGCACTGCTATTGCTGGCCGGCCGGTCGCGGCGGATTGAGACCCTGGTGCGGAAGCGCACCGCCGAGTTAGCCGAGGCCAACCGTCGCTTGGAGGCGCTGATGGAGGAGCGCCGCGAACTAGAAGGCGAGATTCTGCGGATCAGCGGGCATGAGAAGGCGCGGATCGGACGAGATCTACATGAGTCT
>JAQVGE010000204.1 GCA_028696935.1 Minisyncoccota bacterium
GTCATCAATACCACGCCGGCGAACACACCAACGCCTGCGGCAAGGGAAGAAAATCCCGCTCCGCCGAATCTGCGAAGAATGTAATACGCGACCACGTTCAACACGCCCGCAGCCAGGCCGGCCAACACCACCGACCACTGACGCCCGAAGATCCGTCCCCAGTTCATCAGCAGCAGTACATTGCTCATGGCTGCGAACATCAGCATAAGCCCGGGCAGATATTCACCCGCGCCGGAATATTTTTTTCCGAGTATCCACGACCAGAGCGGCTCGCTGATGATGACGGCCCAGCCGCAGAGCATCACCATCATTGCCACGCGGCGGAACATCATGTCCATGCGTTCGGTTGCAAGTTTGTGCTCGCCTTTCTGCCACGCGCTCGCGGTATGGGTGTAGATAACCGCCCACGCTGAAAGCGCGAGCGTGTATATCGGCTGGGCGATGCGGAGCATGACGGTATACTCGCCGGCAGCGTCGCGGCCTGCGGTTTTGTACGTGAGGTAATAGCTCACAAACGTCACCACCTGCCACGCCGTCGCTCCGACCAGCCCCACGAATCCGAAACGCCCCAACTGAACAAGGACAGCCTTTAAATCGCCCGCCGGCTCAAAACCATCTATCGCCGCATCTGAAAATTCCGTCTGCAAAATGCGATTGACCGCCACATAAAGCATAATCGGCCCCAACAGGAAACAGACCAGCACGGACACAAAATGAATCAGCAGCAACGCCGTCGCGAAAGGATAAAAATAAATCGCGCAGGCCGCCGCAAAAGTGGTCAGCACGCCGAAAAGCATTTCCATCGCAGCCGCCAGCCGAAACATCCGCAACCCGGCGATGAAACCCATCAGCACGAAATAAACCCCAAGCACGGTAAAATTCACGACCACCAACCATGTCAGCAACGCGCTGCGATGCGGGGAATATCCTATCGACGTCGGAAAGAGAACATCCCGCCAGACCGGAAATAAACACGCCGCTGCCGCGCCTAACACAACCGTCAACGCTATCGCCCCGAAAAACCCACGCCGGAAAAACCACTTCAGCCGCCCGGCGACTTCGTACACGCTCACGTACCGCTCAATGCATGGTTCATGCCCAGGCACACCAGCGGCGCGGCGATGGTCAGGCCCATGGTGGCAGTGCCCCACACGCCCATCTCTTCGAGGCTGAGCAGTTTTGCGAAGATGAATATCCGCAATACCCCCATGCCCAGACGCACTGCAGCCGTGAGGATGTTTATCCATATCGATTCCGACATCGGGCCGATGTGCAGCAGCCCGCCGGGAACGCAGATTTTTGCCTCGTTTTCCATTTGTGCGGATTATAACACCTCGGCCACGAAATTCGGATGAATTTTTTGCGTTTTGCTGGTATCCTGCGTGCAGAAAACCATGAGATACCATGACCGGGCAATCTGTCTCCGCAGCATAGACTACAGCGAAACCTCGCAGATAGTCTATTTTCTCACGCGCACGTCCGGCGTGGTACATCTGATGGCCAAGGGCACGAAACGCAAAAAAAGCAAAACCGGCGGGGCCATAGACATGCTCAGCGAAGGCGACCTGCTCTACACCAAAAAGGATTCCGACACGCTTGGAATACTCATGGAGTTCAGCGAGGGCGTCTCCCGCAGCGCTATTCGACGTGACGCGGGGCGGCTGAACGTGGCGCTCTATGCGCTGGAGCTTGTTTATTCCATGCTGCCCGAAGGCCTGACCCAGCCGGAAGTTTTCACGCTCCTGAGCAACACGCTCAAAAGACTGGCCCAAAAGGATTCGCCGCGAGAGGCAGTGCTCGCGTGGTTCCAGTGGCGGCTGCTGAGGCATGCGGGGCTGCTGGGCGGGCTGGACGCGTGCGTATCGTGCGGCATGAGCGTGGAAGAGATGGCCCACGACGGCGAGGTATTTTTCACGTCACGCCACGGCGGGCTGCTGTGTGGTCGCTGCCTCGCGCCGGGCGGAGAAAAACACCAGGCCGACAAAATAGTCCTCGGCGCGCTGGCAGCCCTGGCTGCGGCTGAGAGCGGAAAGAAAGTCCTCCTGCCTCCGGCACAGGCTGCCGCGGTCACGAAACTGCTGGACTATCATATATCACACCAACTCGGCAAACAGCTCAAAATGTCCCGCTATGTTCTCTGATAATAAAAGTTAAACACGTTTATCAACAGATAAGACAATATGTTTGGACGATTCTACTTGTACTTTATCATTGATTTGGCGGGAGGAATTGGTATCCTAAATGTAATATTTTTTAAAAATTCGTAATACCAAGGATGCCATCGTATGGACAAAAGGTTCATTGTTACCGGCGGGGCGGGGCTTATCGGAAGCAACCTCGTAAAGGCCCTGAATAACCGCGGCTGCGGTGAGATAATTGTTGTCGACCATCTGGACCACCCGGGCAAGCGGGAAAATCTCTCCCGCCTTAAATACACGGAATATCTCGAAAAAACAGATTTCCGCAGACTTCTGCGTGATCGCTGCATTCCGCCGGTAGACTGTGTTTTCCATCTCGGCGCGTGCAGCTCGACCATGCAGACAGATGAAGAATACCTGCACGACAACAATTTCCTCTACACGCGCGAACTGTGCGAGTGGTCGCTGAAAAGCGGGGCAAGGTTCATTTACGCCTCCAGCGCCGCGACATACGGTGACGGCTCGCTGGGTTACGATGACAACGACTCCATCACTCCGAAACTCCAGCCGCTCAACGCATACGGCAGAAGCAAGCAGGCTTTCGACCTCTGGGCGCTGCAGGCCGGACTGCTGAACAAAATCGCAGGCCTGAAATATTTCAACGTCTACGG
>JAQVGE010000205.1 GCA_028696935.1 Minisyncoccota bacterium
AAATAACGGGAGAAGAAGTCTCTTCGGTAACCGACGGTCGCCGTATCGGAGTATTTGTCGTTGCGGTTCATCGCCCAGCAGAAGTCATACAAAATCCAGCGCCATTTGTTGTCCGTCTCCGCGCTGCGCCAGTATTTGATGTTGCCGGAGTCGGAGTTGCCAATCACGATCTCCGCCGCGACATAAGTCGCATAGTTCTCCGTGTCCATGAGCGAGCAGATGTAGTCGTAGTTGGCGGAATTGCTCAGATCATGGCTCCCGGCCCACTCCACCATGTCGGTATAGTCCTGCCAGCCGTTGCCCGCAAGCACGCACTTGTCGTTGCCGTTGCCATAAAGCAGATCGACGGAATCCGGATTGTTCAGATGAAACCGCTCGGCGACAAAGTCCGCCGTAATGCGCTCCATCAGATCGTATACGCCCCAGTACCGTCCATTGATGAGCACGACCACCTGCTTGTGCGCCTGCACGACCACATTGCGATCCGCCGACAGTCCGGTGTCCCCCTCTTCAAACAGCGTGGTTACGAGATTATCGCGGATACGGCTGTTTGTCGCGTCCTGTGCGCTGGCGCGCAGAATGAGCGATTTATAGCTCGTGATATCGCGGTTTTCAAAGAACGCGTAATTGAACATCGAGTCGCCGTACGCGCCCTTTGCAATCAGCGCAAGACCCTTTTGCTCTTTGTTGCGCGAATACTGCCCTTGTATCTGCACGATACCGTCTCCGCTGAACTGGGAAACGCCGTTTGCGTCGATATAGTCAAAATGTACATCTCTTTCCCAATCTCTGCCGAGCGGGTCCGGATGCGTGGACGAGACCGCGTTGAAATTGGCAAGATACCAGTTCGGATCGTTCATACCCTTTGTCATCGTTAAATCGGTCGGATCCTGCTCGGCGGTCGCGGCATAATCGCTGCCGATGACGTAGATGCCGCTGTTCGGGTCCCACAGGTTGCCAGGATCGGTGACGATACTGACCACCGGCAGCGTAAAGCGATGGTTTTCAATCGTGCTCTCGCCGGTGTAGATCACATACGTCTGGCTCGCAATGTCGCTGCCCAAATAGCCGGATTGGAATGCGCGCGCACGCAACGGCGTAGTGCGCGAAATTGTGATCGGACCGGAATAAGCCGTGGAGGATGCCGTCGGCGTCGTGCCGTCCGTCGTATAAGTCACGCTGCAGCCTTCCGGTACCTCTATGGTCACCTGCTGCGCACTGTCGAACGACCCGCCGGCGGTCAGAATTTTCGGTTCCTCCGCATAGCCCGCAACGCCCGATCCGTTTGCGGCGCTCGGCGTCGGCGTTTCATAAAACAGCAGACTCGTTTCCGTTCTGCCATAGCTCACGTCCGCGTGGCCTTTGGGCACCTGAATCTTGTCAAGGATCGTTCCATCCGGAGAAAAGAGAAACACCACGTCTCCGGCGGAGGAGAGCCCGAAATTCGTTTCTAGACTATTTTTTTTTTGCGCGTCGGACACATTCTTACCCGACGCGAGAACTGTTAGATATTCGCCCGCATCGAGCGTGATATCGGGAAAGACCCACTTGGCGGGATTCTTCGCGTTGTTGCTCAACGCGTACCCGGAAAGCGAAATCGGCGAACTCGTCCGGTTGTGGATTTCGATCCAGTCGTAATACTCGCCATCCGGCTGTTTCAGGTACGAAACATTGGCGTTGAGCACCTCAGAAATGACGACATCGCCCGTACCATAGGTGAGCGTCTTCATAAACGCCTGCAAACCGGCATTGTTGTTCGTATAACCCGGTGTGGGCTGCGAAGACGCCGCCCATTCGCCCGTACCGTCGGGATTGCGCGCCATGCTGATATCCGTTTGCGCGCGGGTATAATCGTATTCGTCCAGAATACGGCCTGCCGGAGTGGAAAAAACCACGCTCTCCTGGTAGGCCGCGAGGCCGAAGGGCGCTTCGATCTTATCCGATCCTTCCGGCGTTTCCCTTCCGGTGCAATAAATAAGAAGCACGCCGTTGGCAGGAATGCTGGACCCCTGCGGCAGGGTATATTTCAGCGGCTGGGTAGCGGAATCCGAAATGCCATAACCGCTGAGGTCCACGTCCGATCCGGTCGTGTTGTAAAGTTCGATCCAGTCGCAGTACGCACCGTCCGGCCCGATGAGCGTGGAGGCGTTGCTCGCCATAAACTCGTTGAGATAGACGCCGATGGACTCGTCCGCGGAAGCGGAGAGCGTCGCAAGATACTGCGCCGCGCCGTCGTCCGTATTCGGATATCCGGGGCTCGGCAGCATCTTCTTCCAGGTGGTGCCGTCGTCCGCGCTGCGCCCGAGCGAATAGCCGCTCGAAACCGGCTTGAGCGTGATGCTGTCCACCACCTTGCCGGAAACCGTGGAAAGGATCACCTCGTCCGAGGCGGAAAGCTTAAAAGGCGCGTGCATCTTGCCACGGGTGGTATCCCCGCTGCAGAATACGACGAGATAGCCGCGCGGTTCAATGACCGACCCCTCCGGGAAAGTCCACTTTGCGGCGGAGATCAAGTCGTCCGTCAGACCATAGCCTGAGATATCTAGCGAAGCATCGGTATTGTTATAAATTTCAACCCAGTCGGGGAAATCCCCCGTTTCGTCCGGAACGGCGCCTTTATTGCTCGTCATCACCTCGCTGATTTCTACCTGCGCAGCTTCATCCCCGGAGGAACCGGCCCCGCCGCTTTTCAGATAAAGAATGAGCGCAACCGCGCATACGGCAAGCAAGACTATGATGAGTAGTCTACGCGCTGCGGCCGCTCTCCTTCTTCGATTCGCCATGAACAGTAAGCTCCTTTCGCGAAAAC
>JAQVGE010000206.1 GCA_028696935.1 Minisyncoccota bacterium
GAACTAACTATTACAATTAAGGGCCGTGATTATATTCAAGGTCTTCCACGAACCGATCAAATTTCTACAAATGAAATTGTTCGAGCAATTGATAAAGAATTGAGAACTATGATAAATGCAATCAAGGATGTTTTATCTCAAACTCCTCCTGAACTAGCTGCTGATATTATTGATGATGGAATTATTATGACAGGTGGTTCTTCTTTGCTTAGAAATTTGGCTGATTTAATTTACCGCCGAACAGGAGTTAAGGCTCATGTAGCGAACGAATCTCTTTTATGTGTTGCCAAAGGAACAGGTGAAGCTCTAAACCACTTAGGAACTTATAAAAAAACTATTCTAAGTAAAAGACAATAATTGTCTGTTAAAAATTTATGAATGATTTTGAAAATCTATTTCCTAAAGATTTGTATCATAGCTATGTTGTTTTTGGTGAACCCGAGACAACGACCTATAGTCTGAAATCTTTCTTGGAAGAGAGAGGTGAAATTAAATTAAATAGTCCAGATGTTTTCATAAAGACATATGATTCTTTTACAATTGATGATGGACGACAAATAAAAGAGTGGCATAGCGAACTTAAAATATCTGAAGGTAAGAAAATTTGTTTAATTGGAGCCAAGTTTATAAATCACGACGCAGAAAGAACGCTTTTAAAGATAATAGAAGAACCCGCTTCTAATACTCATTTTTTCTTGATTGTACCTAATCATATTTCTTTGCTCGATACTATTTTATCTAGAACTCATTTAGTTAATACTTTTGAAAATAATAAAAATTTTAGGGAACAAGCCAAAGATTTTATTAATTTAGATAAAAATAAAAGGATTGAGTTTGTTGGTAAAATTATAAAGGAAAATAAAGATGAAATAGGGAGTGGAAATATTCGGTTTGTTGCAATTTCTTTGATTAATGAAATTGAGAAAATAATTTTTGATAGATTTAAAAAAAATTATAAAGATAAAAATAATCAGAAACTTCTAGAAGATTTAGAGAAGAATAGAGAGTTTTTGAAGTTACCTGGATCTTCCCCTAAGATGATTTTAGAATATTTAGCTCTTGTGCTATAATTGAAAAATAAAACAAAAAGAATTTTTATATGTCATACAATAACACTCAAAATTTTAAATTAGAATTAAAAAAGGTAGAGGATTGGCTATCTAAGGAATATTCATCTGTTCATACCGGTCGGGCAACCCCGATGATTTTAGATAGTCTTATGGTTGATAGTTATGGAAGCAAAATGCCGATTAAAAATGTTGCCCAAATATCAATTGAGGACCCTAAAACTCTTCGAGTGATACCTTGGGATAAGTCTCAAATCAAAGGAATTGAGAGTGCAATTTCAAGCTCCAATCTAGGATTATCTGTGGTTTCAGATGGAGAAGGGGTTCGAGTTATTTTCCCAATGCTGACAACGGAGAATCGTTCAAAATTAGTGAAAGTTCTAAAAGAAAAATTAGAAGAGGCTAGAATTAGTGTTCGTAAGGGAAGACAGGATGAAATGGATAAGATTGTTGATTTGTCAGAGGATGATAAAAACAGAGCGAAAGATGAAATTCAAAAATGTGTTGATGAATCCAACAGAAATCTAGAGGATATCTTTCTTAAAAAAGAGAAAGATTTAATGAATAATTAATGAGCATTATAATATTTTTAATAATTCTATTAGTGCTTGTTTTGTCCCATGAATTTGGGCACTTTATTGTTGCTAAAAAATCAGGAATCAGGGTTGATGAATTTTCTTTTGGTTTTCCTCCAAAACTTTTTGGTAAAAAAGTAGGTGAGACAACTTATAATTTTAATGCTTTACCTTTTGGTGGTTATGTTAAAATTTTTGGAGAAAATCCAGACGAAGAATCTATCTCTGGTCCAGATAAGGATAGAAGTTTTGTTCATAAGCCTTGGTATATAAAAGTAGCAATTCTAATTGCTGGGGTGACGATGAATTTTATTGTTGCTTGGTTATTAATTTCGATTGGTTTTATGTCTGGCCTCCCAACTTCTTCTGGGGCAGTTCCCGGTAACGCAGAAATTGAAAATCAAGCCCTAACGGTTGTTAGTCTTACTCCCGGTTCTCCTGCGGAAGAAGGGGGAATATTGGTTGGCGATAAAATATTATCGTTGAGCACAGAAGGCGATTCAACTCTACTTTTATCTTCCCATTTATCTCCAGAAACAATCCAGACTTTTGTTAAAAAACACGGAGAAGAAGAAATAAATTTTTCACTTAAGAGAGGTAAAGAGGTTAGAGAATTAACAATTATCCCAGAACTAAATAAGGATAGTGGAATTCCAATGGTTGGAATTAGTATGGATATCATAGGGACTCTTCGTTTGCCAGTTCATAAAGCTTTATGGGAAGGTTTAAAACTAAGCGGTGATTTAACAGTTAAAACAGCTGTCGGTTTTTATTCTTTAATTAGAGACGGTATTATGGGGCAAGGAGATTTATCTCAAGTTACCGGTCCTGTTGGAATCGTTGGAATTGTTGGGGATGCTGCTGATTTTGGTTTTGTTTATTTACTTTCATTTACTGCCTTTATTTCTATTAATTTAGTTATAATTAACTTAATTCCATTTCCAGCTTTGGATGGAGGAAGAATTCTTTTTCTTTTAATTGAAAAAATAAAAGGTTCACAAATTAAGCCTCAAATCGCAAATATTGTTAATCTAATTGGATTTGGGATTTTGATTATTTTTATGGTTTTAATTACCTATCATGATATTTTGAGATTATTTTAACAGACCTTTACATACCCTAAAAAGTATGATATTATAAAAAAGTATTTCGCCTTGTGG
>JAQVGE010000016.1 GCA_028696935.1 Minisyncoccota bacterium
AACCTGCAAGGTTGGCATCACCTCCACAGAGAATTATTTTTTCTATTCCTTCACTAGCAAAACTATTTTCTTTGTGGTGTGTTTTCCAATAAATGTATTGCTTATTTAATTCGTCGTGTAAAACAGAAACTCCATTTAAAATGACTGGAAAAATTTTATTTATTTTAGATGTATTACTTAAACCATAAGATTTTTTCATTTCTTCTGCTTTTTCAAAAGATAAAGAGAAATTTTTAGCTAACATTTGAGTTAAATTCATCCCCCCAATATCAAGAGTAGTTGTAAACAAGACGTTTCCTCCATCTGAAATAGAAACTCCTGTCCGATTGTACCCAAAATCAACTATCATCATAACTCCTTTTTCTCCATAAGGAACAACAGATCTAGCTATTGCTTGAGCTTCAGATTCGAAGGATAATGGGGTCAACCCAGACTGACTAAAAACAGAAAGATATTCATCTATTATATCTCTTCCAATTGCGGCAACAGAAACAGTGATTGATTTTTCGTTACTAAAAATGACATCATAATCAAAAACAATCTCGACAGCCCTTAGGGGAATATGATCTTCTATTTGCAAAAGAATTGCCTCTCTCAAATTCTTTTCCTCCATTTGAGGCAGAGATAAGGTAAAAATATACATTTGTTCTTCGGGTAGAGCAACTCGCACAAAACCAATCTTCTCTTTCTTTTTGAGATTTTTTAAAATATCAACTAATTTTTTCTTATCTTCAATTTTCCCAGAAACAATCGTTCCTTCTGGAATTTTTTCCCTCCCTATTTTTTTTAATTTTAAACCTGAATGCCCAGTTTTTAGCTGCCCATATTTAATAGATTCGTCAGAAATATCTAACGCACAAGAATCCATATTTAAATATGAGGGAGTTGGAAAATAATAGCTAAACAATTTTTTCATTACTCTATTATTATACCTTGTAGTTAATTTTTTAACAAAAAAATTTTATGATTTATCCTTCTCTAGAAGAAAGAAAATAATAAAGTTTTGTATATTGTATTAGTGAACTCTACTTCCTGGCTCAACTTCATCACTCGGAATCAAAAAAACGGGCTTACCATCTAGTCCATCAACAGCCATTAACATTCCGTTTGACTCGAAACCTTTTATTTTTCGTGGTTCAAGATTAACAATGTATAAAACTTGCTTACCAATAAGTTTTTCATAGTCTGGATAATATTCATGAATTCCTGAAACTATTTGACGAAGTTTTTTGTTTCCATCTTCATCAAACTCATTAAAGTCTATCTGAAAACAAAGCAACTTGTCAGTTTCTGGGACTGGTTTAACTTCACGAATTGTTCCAACTCTAATATCCATCTTCTTAAATTCTTCGTATGATACATATTCCATATTATTTTGTTTAAATAGAGACTCTTTTGATTCCCTTATATTAAATTTATAATTTAAATTCTTTGGTTTTTCCTATCTAAGAAACGTTGGAGAATCAAAGAAGCTGCAACAGCATCAGTTAGCTTATTTTCTTTTTGTTTGGCATTCTTTCTGGCATTATTTTTTTCTTTACCCTCTCTTCCACGAGCTTCAATTGTAGTCATGAACTCTTTCTCAAAATAAATAGGTAAATCTATCTGGGCTTCTAAATTTCTTTTAAACTCTTCTATACTACCCATTATTTTATTTGGTTTACCCGACAAATCTTTGGATTCACCTAAAACAATCGCAGAAATGTTTTCTTTTTCACACAGAGAAACAACATTTTCGGTTAAATCTAGATCGTTTGATAAAACCAAATGAGGGAAAGCCATCATACCATCATCGTCTGACAACGATAAGCCAACCCTTTTGCTACCGTAATCTATTCCTAAATATCTCATCCCTCAATATTATCACAATTGCGAGAATTTAGTATTTTTGCTACGATAGCCCTATGAAGACATTACTTCTACAAGATAATCTTTTTGTTTTAGCTTTGATTTCAGCTTTTTGGGTTTTACCATGGAAAGGCTATGCTCTTTGGACCGCATCTAAAATGGGTCACAAAAGATGGTTTTTAGCTCTTCTTTTGTTAAACACTTTTGCTTTATTAGAGATATTCTATATCTTCTATATTATAAAGAAAACACCCAAACAAGTTTTTAGTGCGTTGAAAACAAAAATTTAATTATCGGATTTTTAATAAAGTAATAATGGAGGGGTGGCTGAGTGGTTGAAGGCACTTGTCTTGAAAACAAGAGACCGTTTACGCGGTCCGCGAGTTCGAATCTCGCCCCCTCCGCACTAACAATTTAAAATAGTAATTTTATTACTATTTTAATATTGATAGCTATATGAGGTGGTAAGATTCGAAAGACGCAGACAGAGAAAAGTTTGAAAAACTTTTCAGGCTGTCGAGTCGGGGTCGAGAGTACTTTATTTTTTATGAGTGGAATGAAATAAAAAATTTAGTAACTCGTGACCGAATCTCGCCCCCCCTCCGCATGTTGACAAAAGTTTATATATAAGATATAATATATATTAAGTAAATCTTTAAAAAATAGAAATCATGAATTTAGGTACAATTTTGTTAGCTTCCCTCGTATTTTTTACTGGCACGATTATTGTTGTTTTAAGTATTAAAAATTTAATACTAGCTAGAAAAAATAGACTTTATCGCGAGTTTGTTAAAAGAACACCAGTAAAACAATTTATCGCTATTTTAGACAGCACTAATAGCAAGGCCTTGGGTCACGACATTATAATGATGTTGCAGAAATATTTTGAACTTTTATTGTTAAGACTTGATAAGAAGCAGGTTTCTGGCTTGCTTGCAGATTTGGATAAATCAAAATACTCTGATATTTTAAGAAAAAGCTTAATCAAGGCTGTTGTAGAAACAAGCGATTGTGTATTTGGATTAGCTCTTGCTGAAAGTGTTAATAACACTAAAGACAAGTTAGCCATCGAATATTTTCTAGTTGGCTTGCCGGAAAATAAAAAAAGGGAACAATACAAAACAGCATTTAATGTTCTTAAAGAGGAATATGACAGGAAAATATGGGATCATCCTGTTGAGTTTAGGGTTCCAGTGGAGCAGGCTATGAAAGAGTTTGAGAAAAAAATTTTGTAAAATTTTAAATAAGGAGTGTGGCAATGCCCCTCCTTTTTTATTTATCTAAAATTTTTCTAATGATATTCCATTTCCTTCGCAAATTTTAAGTACTACCTTTTTATTAAAAGAAGAGCTATACTTAAATAAATTAAAAAAATCAAAATGGAAACACAAGTTCTGTATTGGAATGAGTTGTGGCTAACAAAAAGTATTAGTATTTACAATTTTAACCAAGTTAAACAAAATGCACCTAAAACAAAAATTTCAATCAAAAGACAGTTAGATGGCACGTCGGAAGAAAAATTTGTAAAAATTAAAGAATTAAAATTAGCAAATCAACCTCTAGTAAAACTTTAAAAATCAAGTCTAAAACACTTGATTTTTATTTATGGTAAAATAGCATCATGCAAACAATCTACGAACAATCAAAAGAATTACATGAGAAACATCATGGTAAATTAGAAGTTATAAGTAAAGTATCTTTAAAAAACAAAGAAGACCTTTCTTTGGCTTATACTCCTGGAGTCGCTGGAGTTTGTGAAGCCATAGCCCTAAATCCTAAAACAGCTAGAGACTATACTATTAAAAGAAACACTGTCGCTATCGTCACAGATGGTTCTGCAATCTTAGGTCTTGGTAATCTTGGACCACTTGCGTCTATCCCTGTAATGGAAGGTAAGGCTGCAATTTTTAAAGAATTTGGAGGAGTAGATGCTTTCCCTATTTGTTTAGATACACAAGACACCGAAGAGATTATAAAAGCCGTTAAACAAATCTCACCTGTTTTTGGTGGTATAAACCTCGAAGACATTTCTGCTCCTAAATGTTTTCTGATTGAAGAAAGACTAAGAAAGGAGCTCAACATTCCAGTAATGCATGATGACCAATGGGGGGCAGCTACGGTTAGCCTTGCTGCTTTGATTAACTCTCTTAAAATTAGAGGCACTAACCCGAAAGATGTAAAGGTTGTTCTTTCTGGGGTTGGGGCAGCTGGAGTAGCAACAGGGAGACTTCTTCACTCTTATGGAATCAAAAACACAATCTTTTGTGATAGTAAAGGAATTATCAACAGTCAAAGAATAGATTTAACAAAAGAAAAGGAGGAGCTTTTAAACGAAAGTTTACTTGATTTACCTTCTGGAAACCTTGCTCAAGCAATTAAAGAAAGCGATGTCTTTATTGGTCTTTCAAAGCCAAATCTTTTAACCAAAGAAATGATTAAAACAATGAACGAGAAACCGATTATTTTTGCTTTAGCAAATCCAAACCCAGAGATAATGCCTGAAGAAGCAAAAGAAGCTGGGGCTTTTGTGGTTGCTACGGGTCGGTCTGATTTTGCTAACCAGATTAATAATTCACTAATGTTTCCTGGGGCATTTAAAGCAATGCTAGATAATAATATTCCGCAATTTGATAACAAAGTATTTATTTCAGCTGCTGAAGCTTTAGCTAATCTGGTCAAAAACCCAACAGTAGACAAAGTTATTCCAAGCATGTTTGACAAAGGGGTTAAAGAAGCTGTCTATAAAGCAATCTCTTCCCTTTCTTTATAAACTAACTATTGATATACTATAAATATATTATGAACAACGAGGAAATAAACATCGAAACAATTTCTTGGTCTGCTCCTGAACACATCCACAAAGAAAGAACAACTGATTGGTATTGGACTGTTGGGCTCATTACCATTGTTGCTGTAGGGGTAGCGATTTGGACAAAAAATTATGTTTTTGCTATTTTTATTCTTGTTTCGGGGGCTTCTTTGGGTTTAGTTTCTATTCGTCATCCAAAGGAGGTTAATTTCACCATCGAAAATAAAGGTTTAACGATTGGGAGAGACTTTTATGACTGGAGTAGAATAAAAGGTTTTGATGTTAAAAAAGGTCAGTATGGAAATATTCTTTTGGTTGAAATAAACAAGTATTTTTTGCCAGTTTATACTATTCATATTCCTGAAGAATTAGCTAGTGAAATAAAAGATTCTCTTTCTCTAATCATTCCAAGAATTCCATTAAATGAATCTCATTCTGTTTTGTTTATGGAGAAACTTGGATTTTAACTTGCAGATACAAGATGAATAGTGTAGATTAAACCATATAAAAATGGTCCCGTCGTTCAATGGATAGGACGTAACTTTGCGGAAGTTATGATGCAGGTTCGATTCCTGCCGGGATCACATAAAACAGTTTGACCCAGATACGAAAGTATTTGGGTCTTACTGTTTTACTGATATTCGCAGGAATCGAACCGAGGGTGCGCGAAGCCAGACGAAGTCCGAGCACCCGAGTGGGGGTCGAACGAGTGAGATGTCTTGCAAGTTTATGAAGCAAAATATCCACGAGAGTGACCGATTCCTGCCGGTCTCACAATTATAAAAAGCTGGCTTGTATCAGCTTTTTATAATTGTGAGACCAAGCAAGCAAACTGCTTTGCTTTCATACAACAAAAACCTCTTTATTGACAAACCCTCCTACAAAAAGTAGTCTATAAACAAATCCAAAAATGTCTAATTAAAAATCTAAAGTTATGAAGATTATCACTCAAGGCTTAAGTAGGCTGGTCTTCATATATGGAGACTATGCGATTAAAATTCCGTGGATAAATTTTGTTCTTCTTATTAAATGTTTTTTAAAATACAAAAACGAGGGTATTTTTGAAAAGAAAGCTAGCCGATATGGTAATAATAAAATTATGGCTATCCCCTGTTATATAGGGCACATTTTGTCTTCAAACAGAAGAGAATATCTGTATTTTAAAAAACATCAAAACGAAGAAGCTTTGCTTCCTGTAATAAAAACATTCTTATTTGGTTTTATAATTATTCAACCAAAAGGTAATGTTTTTACTTCCTCTAATCCTCGCTGGTTAAAATTTCTCAAAAAGAATACTAGTAGAGGAATTACAGATGTTGACTTAACAAAACCAGAAAATTTCTGTGAGTTTAATGGTTTAGTTAGATTACTTGATTATGGAAATGATCAGACTCAAGAAATCCTAGACTGTCACGGATTTGGAGTTATAAAAGAATAACCCCCACACAAAGGTATGGGGGTTATTTTTAATTTAAAAAACAACCAGTGAATAATCACTAGTTGTTTGTGTTTTTGCTTATATTAAATAGATTTTAAGATTGACCAAATGGTCAAGATTGGAAAAAAAATAAATATCATTATGATACCAATCATTATTCCATAGAAATAATTCCAAGCATTACTGGGGGTAAAACTCCTAGAATGCCAAGAAATAGTTCCTCGATAAAAAGATTGTCCTGTTCTCGAAATCCATTTAATTTGAGCAATAAAGTTTTTACACAACCTTTCGATATAACCGACTGTGTAACGGAAGGAGTTAAGAAACATAGTTCCCATACCGCCTCCTTTAGATTTTTTACTCATTTTTTTTATATTTATGTATTTTTTATTTTAAAAAGATCTTATTCTCTTTATATTATATCATATATTATATGTTGTGTCAATATATAGTTACTGAAAAACAAAACACTCTTTTAGAGAGTGCTTTGTTTTTCAGTTTTGAGTTTTGAGTTTTGATTGTTACTTCCCTTCTGCCCAAGCCCTTATTTCATCTTTCCCCACATCTCCGCAAATAGTTTTGCCTGTTTTTTGGTTTAAGAAAAAAGGAATTCCTCCACAACAATTATCTCCATTATCAAGTTCTTCTAGAAGTCGGTCGTTATCTTCATTATACCAAATCTCTAGTTTCTTAATATCAAAACCATCCACAATCAAATCATCAACAATTTTTTCCGACTCAACACAATGAGGACAATCAAGTCCGTAGAAAAATAGTAATTTATTTTCCATACTTTTTAAAAATTATTTTATTTTGTTATTTTAGAAAGTCGAGCTTTTTTACGAGAAGCTGTATTCTTCTTGTAAACACCTTTCTTTGTAGCCTTATCAATAGCACTTTGAGCAACAGGAAGAAGCTTTTTAGCTTCATCGTTCTTTTTCTCTTTAACTAATTTTTCAATCTTCTTAATAGATTCCTTGACCGCTTTTTTGTTACGATCATTAGCTGCTTTCTTCTTTAGAGAACCTCTTAAGGCCTTCTTGGCTGATTTTGTAATTGGCATATTATATTTAATTAAGAATTAATAATTACGAATTAAGAATTGTTCAAATAATGCCGAGACACGAACAAATTTGAATATGTGCATATTACCAGAAAAACAACTTAAAGTAAACAATGTGGTAGTTTATACAAAATCATAAAAATTAGTATAATAGTACTATGCTTGCTTATATAGAAGAAGGAATAGTTATCCAAATCTCCCCTAAGTTCATTATTTTAAACAAAAATGGAATTGGTTATAGGGTGTCTGTAATGGAGGAGATTTTGAGTTCTTTAAACACCGGAGATATTCTGTCTTTATGGATTTATACTGCTGTTCGAGAAAACTCAATTGATTTATATGGTTTCTCTTCATCAGAAGAAATGGCTTTTTTTGAACTTTTACTTGAAGTATCAGGAATTGGTCCAAAATCTGCTTTGGCTACTCTTGGAGTCGCCCCAATCGAAACTCTCAAAAAAGCAATTGCGACTGGAGATACAAGTTATCTAAATAAGGTTTCTGGAATTGGAAAAAAGACGGCCGAGAGAATTGTTATCGAGCTTAGAGATAAATTAATTTCATACAAAAACGAGGAAGGAAATTCATCTCTTCGTGATGATGGTGATGTCGTAGAAGCACTTAAGTCTTTGGGTTATTCTCAGTCAGAAGCTCGAGAAGCCTTAAAACAGGTTCCAAAAGAAATAGAGGGGGCAAATGCTAGGATAAAAGAATCATTAAAAATATTATCTAATAGATAAACTTTTATTAAATTAAAAAGATTAAAAAATAAGGAAAGACAAAATCTTTTTACTAAAATAATTACAATCAAATGCCAGAATTACCAGAAGTTACCACAACTGTTTTGGGACTACAAAGAGTTCTGCCTGGTCTCACAATTTCATCTGTTTGGACAGATTTAGCCAAAAAGAAACAAAAAATTAAACATTATCAAAACACTCTTAAAAGTGAGGATTTTCTGTTTTATTTTAGAGAAGAAGTCGTTGGAGCCAAGGTTATAAAAACAGAAAGAAGAGCTAAGAACATTTTGATTCATTTAAATAATAAAAAAATTATTTTGATTCATTTAAAGATGACAGGCCATTTAATTTTTGGGAAATATAATTTCAACAAAAAAGAAAATCTTTGGTTTCCAGATAAAAAAGAAAGAAAAGAACTACACGACCCTTATAATAGATTTATTCATGTTGTATTTTCTTTTAAAGAAAATACAAATTCTTTGGTTTTTTGTGATGCTCGAAAATTTGGGAAAGTAACTTTAATTAATAATGATTTTAACAAAGAAGATAAACACCCGTTAAACCTTCTTGGTCCAGAACCATTAGAAAAAGTTTTTGATTTTAATAAGTTTAAGAAACAACTATTCTTAAAAAAGAACGGAAAAATAAAAACGGTCTTAATGGATCAATCTGTTATTTCGGGAATTGGAAACATCTATTCTGATGAGATGCTTTGGTTATCATCAATTCACCCAGAGTCAAAAGTTGAAAATATTCCATTAAAAAACTTAAGGGAGCTTTATTTATCAATGAAAGAAGTCCTAACTAAAGGAATAAAATTTGGGGGAGACTCAACTTCTGATTATAGAAATATTGATGGTAAAAAAGGTAATTTTCAGAATAAACATAATGTTTATCAAAAAAGAAATGAGCCGTGTGGAAAAAGAAATTGTAAGGGTGTTATAATAAGAAAAGTAATTGGTGGACGAAGTTCTCATTTTTGCAATACCCACCAAAAGCTATATTAATTTATAATTAATTTTAAAATAAAAATATGAAATCTGATAAAGGATTAGGTTTGGGGGGTATGTTTCTATTAATTGTTTTAGGGGTTTTTATAATTTGGGTTTTGGTTGGAGGGCCATCTGAAAGTAAAAACAAAAATGCCGATAAGGTAATAGAAAAATCTGTCTGGCCAGCTCCTGGAGAAATCCCCTCTTATGGACCAGTGGAATAATTAGGGTCTTAAAATTTTAAATAAAGCCACCCCACAAGCCACGGAAACATTTAGTGATTCTTTTTTACCGTACATGGGTATTTCAATTATTTTGTCACAATATTTTAAAACCTTTTTATCTACACCTGAAACTTCTTGGCCTAAAATAATTGCTACTTTTTTAGGTTTTTTATATTTACGATAATCGAGAGATTCTTTGGCTTGCTCAAGAGCGATAATCTCAAAACCCTTCTTCTTTAAATCTTTAATTAGGGGAATTATTTTTTCTTGATATTCCCAAGGGACAAAATCTTCTGCTCCTAAGGCGCTTTTTTTAATATCTTTTTGAATCCGACCAAATTTATCTGTTGGACAAGGAGTGCATCCAACCAAATAAACCTTATCGATTCCAACAGCATCAGAAGTTCTAAAAATAGCCCCAACGTTTATCGCTGAGCGAATATCAGAAAGAATTAAAAATTTTTCTTCTTTATTTTTTATCATTATATATAAATTATAACATCCTAGACAAATAAATAAATTTCCCCAGTTAGCTTGTTTTTCGTGCTCGAAAAATATAGTTCCGCTTCGGACCACCAAAATTGTCATCACGCATAAAATTCTGCTGAATTTTTGCGCAATCCCGACTCGCGCCGTCGCGCTCCGTCTCGGACATTTTTAAAAACCATAAGGGATTATGGTTTTTAAAAATGTCCCCAGAACAGGAGATTATTATAAACATATTATCTGATGAGAGTTATACGAGAGGGATGTATGATCAGTTGATGTTTATTAAAACATTATATAGAGATAACTAGTTAATTTTATTCCTTAATTTACTTAGAGCTTCAGCCTTCAGTTTATTAATAGATAATCCCGCATTTCCAATAATATATAAAGTAGAATTCAATGTTGTCTCAAAGTCTCGACCAAAAATCACCTTAAGTGTATCCTTGTCTTCCTTATCTGATTTTAATAGTTTTATTATTTCTATTTTTTTATTAGTATCAGATTTATCAAAATTATCTATAATTTTAGAGATAACATTACTTCTGTCTTCATTGCGTTCATTTTGTAGGTATTTAATATCTTCGTTTGTTGCATATGTATTCATAGCAAAACTAAATGTTAAAGTATCATCATTAAAAATTTTACCAACAGATTCTTCATATTTTTCATTTAGTTGTTTTTTCCTTTCAAAAATTACTTGTCTTCCCCAAATACCTTTTTCAAATCGACTCTTACAGTCCTCAAATTCTTTATCTTTCAAAAACTGTTCTTTGGGTAAATTCCACTCTATGGATTCAGAAAGAATATCTAGACCTCTTATAAAATCTTCATCAAGATTTTTTTCATTAATTGGCATAATTATACGATCAAACATTTTACGAAGGCCTCGTTTTTTATTTTCTATCTTAAGATGTTGTTCGGACAACCAACCTACACCTACTAGAATCTCTACTTTTTCTTTAAATGTTTTTCCAATAAAGTCTGATGGTTTATTTAGTCCAAAATTTTTTAAGACTTCTATTCTTTCATAATCATACATTTTTTTATAACCCCATCTTGATTCTCTACTTAATTTTTTAATACTTTCTTCAGATAATTCTTCAAGATCAAAAATGTTTAAGTGCGGATTTATGGGGTCAACAATGTCTTCCTTGGATGTATTATTATTTGCTATTTCTCTAGCTTTTATTTCATATACCGAAAGAATCCACTCAAATGTTCTATTTAGTGAATCATTACTATGTTTTATATCTTCATCCAGAGGATATCCAAGATCCTTTACAATTCTAATTTTTTCTGTGTTTTCTTTTTTTGAAAAAGATTCAATAGAATCTATCTCATTGCTTTTTAACAAATTTATTTTTTCTTTTTTTTCTGCTAAAAATTTTAGGTTTTCTTTTTCTGGTCTTTCTAAATTCTTTTTTGGTTTATCTGCATTAGTTTTTACTTCAAAATCTTTTTTAAGTTCAGATTTTAATTCTTCAATTTTTTCTTTATCTTCCTCAGTTTTTTGTTTTTTATTAACCTCATCTTTCTCTTCTAAAACAGATAAAATTTCTTGAGGTATTTTGGGCTTTTTAGGGAAGTTTTCTATGTCTACAGGGGGGATAATTTTTTCCTTTTTAATATTAAATCCCTCTTTTGTTAGATTAATTTCAGTTTTTTCTTTATATAAATCATATTTCTCAACAATTTCTCTTATACGACTCTGTATATTAATCTGTTCTTGTTGTGAAAAATTATCAAAAAGTTTTTTATCTTTAACTATATCTATTAAGTAAGACAGTTCAAGATTATCTTTTATTTCTTGTTTATCACTCTCGTTATTATTAGGGAAATCTGTATCTATATCAGACCTTATTTTGTCTATAGTATCTCTTGTAGATTCAGTTAACTTCGCACTAATTTTATTTTTGAATTCTTCTTCTTTCTTTCCAAACGATTGAAAATTTGTGCTTTCTTTCATAATCAAAGTATATCAGAAATATCTAAAAGTTCTATTCCTATCATGGTTAACCCATTTTGCACGTAAAAAAGTCTTGTGTTGCAAGACTTTTTATCGGGTCCGCCCGGTAGGAATCGGTCACTCTCGTGGATATTTTATTTCGTAAACTCATAAAACATCTCACTCGCTCGACCCCCACTCGCCCCGACCGCTTCGCGGACTTCGTCGGGGCTCGGTTCGATTCCCACCGAATCAGATAAACAAAATTACCCAATATTTCATATTGGGTTCATTTGTTTATTGTCCGCCCGGTAGGAATCGAACCTACGACCATCTCCTTAAAAGGAACTTTAAGGTATGATTTCCTATAATCAAGCAGAATTTATAAGGCTAAAATTGTATTTTAAATTTTTTCACTCACTTTTTTTAACGACCTGTTCTCAACGACTTTTT
>JAQVGE010000207.1 GCA_028696935.1 Minisyncoccota bacterium
TCCTTTTATTGTTTGTGCAAAAACAAATTTGGGAAGAATCCTTTTTATATAATACATTGTGATTCAATTAATTGTCAACAACGGGCTATTAAATTGTTAATAACCAGTTATTTATTATTAAAAATTATATCGAACTCACGTTAAATTAATAAGGTTAACAAAAAACAATTTAATGTTCCAATATGAAACCCACATGTATTGCATACACAAACACATAATGAATATAATTATCAATCATGTGTGGTTCCATCATACCATTAAAATCAAAATTATATAATGATGAAAAAGGCTCTTTTACTATGTTTAACTATAATTGTTGCAGGGATTATCTTCAGTTCCTGTAATCAATCTTCAAAATCCGGAAAGATGGTAAGACAGGAGTTATTCGGCAATCACAACGGGAAGGATGTTTATCTGCTGACCCTTACAAATAAATCGGGAAATATTATCAAGGTTACAAACTATGGCGCCAGGATCAATTGGATCGAGGTACCCGACAGGGACGGGAATAAAGAAAATGTTACTTTTGGTTTTGACACTTTCGGGGAAACTCTTAAGGGCGACATGTCATTCGGATCCGTTGTAGGCCGTTATGCCAACAGAATAGCCGGAGGGAAATTCACACTCGACGGAACAGAATACACTCTCCCCCTGAACAATGGGCCAAATACCCTCCATGGCGGACCGGGAGGCTGGCACAGTGTGGTATGGGATACCGAAGTGATCAAGGGGGGAGAATATGCGGCCGTTAAGTTCACATATACAAGCCCGGATATGGAGGAAGGATTTCCGGGAACAGTGAAAGCTGAGATAATCTATACCTGGACCGACAATAACGAGATTATAATGGACTATCAGTGCACCACTGATAAAAAAACTGTTGTGAATGTCACCAATCATGCTTATTTCAACCTGCATGGTGCAGGCAAGGGCGATATCCTTGACCATGAGCTTACACTCAGAGCCTCGGCATTTACTCCGGTTGATTCCGTGATGATACCCACTGGAGAGATCCGTCCTGTTGCCGGTACGCCGCTTGATTTCACAACACCGCATACCATAGGTGAGAGGATAGGGGAGGATTACGATCAGCTTGTGCTTGGCAACGGGTATGATCACAATTTTGTGCTGGATAACATGGAAGAAGTCGACGCTTACGTTTATGACCCGACAAGCGGCCGGGTTCTTGAGGTGATCACCGATCAGCCCGGAATGCAGCTTTATACCGGCAACTTCCTTAACGGATCACAGAAAGGTCATGGAGGAATACAGTATAATTTCAGAACAGGCTTCTGCCTGGAATCAGGCCATTACCCCGACAGTCCAAACAAACCTGATTTTCCAGCCACTGTGCTGGATGCCGGAGAAACACTTACCACACAAACTATTTACAGATTCTCGGTTAAGTAAAGACCGGTTTTCTCAAGGCTCAGAGTAAACTCATAGATCCAACAGACAGGAATCTTATCAGAACTGCATAAAATCATTTGTGTACAGCAGTGAAGGAGATAGTTGTGTCCTCTTTATCCCCCACATTTCCGGATGATTCCAATTAGGTAGGCCCTGAGCTTTTGGTATCTACCGGAAATGACACTTTTAACAAATATTAACACCTGGAACACAGCTAATTACAATCAGGCATAACAGTTTCTCTTTGACAGTTGACAATGAATGTCTATCTTTATTATCACTTACTCTTGGAAGTTAAAACTATGCTCTTATCCTGGATTTATGAATAATGAAATCTCATTCATTTGAGGACGAATCAGGGCTTGTAAAAAGATTGTCAAAGGGCAATCTTCTTGCATTCAATACACTTTTTGAGGAATACAGCGGACGTATTTTTCGTTTTGCTAAAGGGTATCTCAAGTCGGAAGCTGTGTCGGAAGAAGTGGTGCAGGAAGTTTTTACAATAATCTGGGAAAAGAGAGAATCGCTTAACCCTGATCTGTCATTTAAATCATACATTTTTACAATAAGTTTCAATATTATCAGGAAACACTTCAGAAAGAATAAGATCATTTCCAAATACCTGAAGGAGGAAGTCGAATATGATTTTGATAACAAAACCCTCCATACAGTTGATTACAATTCTCTTTACGAATATGTTACTGATATAGTTGAACAGCTTCCTCTGAGGAGAAGGGAGATTTTCGTAAAAAGCAGATTTGAAGGTTTGAGCATCAAAGAAATCTCTGAAGAGTTGGAGATAAGTCACAAAACCGTTGAGAACCAGCTGAGTGATGCATTAAAATACATCAGAACAAAAATCAGGAAGGAAGACTATCCTCTTATTTTGTTCTTTATGTTGTTCATTGCATGATTATTATAAGCAGTTACGAAGAAATGCCAGCGGCAATTCCCAGTATCACATAAGCGAAAAAACCAGGAAATTTTATTTGTGATTCAGGGCGGGTGTTTGATCCCTGATAAGGATATTACATTATGATAAGTAATGCCTTGACATATCTGTTTTTTAGATTCGTGAAAACAAAGAAAACGGAGATTTTAACATTAACGAACATCTGATATTAACATAACTTAACTGACATGAAACGTAGAAACCTTATCAAAAATCTAACAATTCTTCCGGCTGCCGGAGCAGTATTTGGAAGCACCTTCCCCTTTAACAAATCTGCAGCCTCTCCACTTGCTGTTTCAGCAGCACCAAAAAGAGACCTTCTGAAAGAGCTGGGAGTTCGTACTTTTATCAATGCACGGGGCACAATCACTGCAATAAGTGGTTCTATCATGCACGATTATGTTCTTGATGCCATAAGGAACAGCTCTAAGGA
>JAQVGE010000208.1 GCA_028696935.1 Minisyncoccota bacterium
TACAAGCCCTGCGATATCGACAAACTCGATCGTCGCATAGGTAATCTTCAAAGGAGAATAAATTTCGGCCAGCTTGTCAATCCTTTTATCAGGAACCAAGACGGTACCGATATTCGGATCAATTGTACAAAACGGATAGTTTGCACTGGGGGCTGCCGATGAAGTGATCGCGTTAAATAATGTACTCTTACCAACATTCGGTAGTCCGACAATTCCAAGTTTCATATATTATTAACCCTTTCCAAGCAAAATTGATGATTTAGTCTTTAACCAAACTCTATTATAAAGTTTTTCTTATCTTTCGGCAAGTGTGCGATTTTCGTTTGCCCCAATGTTCATAAAGTGTTTACAAATAGAGCCCTTTTCATAGCTTGAATGTATAAACTGTGCGGTGTATAATTGGCTAAAGTTAAATTATAGGAGATACAGGAGAAAGGAGCACAAAATCATGTTGGGTATAAAAGTCCTTGTCGTGGATGACGATCCAAATATTTGTGAACTTTTAAGGATATATTTAGAGAAAGAAAATTATGAAGTAGCGCTGGCGTATGACGGGGAAGAGGCATTGAAGTTGTTCCATTCCTATCAACCCGATATTATGCTGATTGATTTGATGCTTCCGAAAGTGGACGGATGGCAGATTTGCAGAGAAGTCAGAAAGACTTCGGATGTGCCCATTATTATGATTACTTCAAAGCGTGAGAGTTTTGATAAAGTTCTGGGTCTTGAACTTGGTGCGGACGATTACATTACAAAACCTTTTGACATGCAGGAGGTTTTGGCGCGCATAAAAGTGCCCCTGCGTCGGTTGGAGAGAAAAAACATTGTCAAAGAACTCAATTTTGAAAATCTCTCGATCAATTTGACAAATTACGAACTCAAAGTGAACGGAGAGGCGATTTCGGCACCCCCAAAAGAGATGGAACTTTTGTATCATCTCGCCAGCAATCCGAATCGTGTCTTTACCAGAGATCAGCTTCTTAACGAAATATGGGGGTTTGATTATTATGGAGATTCAAGAACAGTTGATGTTCATATCAAACGGCTTCGAGAGAAACTCGAAGGGGTTTCTGAAAAATGGAGTGTGAAAACAGTATGGGGAATCGGATATAAATTTGAGCTCAATCCATAGAAGCAGAGAGTGAATATGAAAAAAAGTCTTTTTATTAAATATTTAGCGAGTTTTTCCGCAATCATTGTGATCAGTTTTCTTGTTCTTGGAATCACGGTGGTCACCTTTGTGTCCAGATATTCCAAGGCAGAAAAACAGGATCTTTTAATCAACAATGCATCAAAGATTGCAGATCTTATGGTTGAATACAACATTAGTGAAGTCAACGATCCCATTCAAATAAGAGCATATGAGTGGTATTTTCAACAGATTGCCGACAATATCAGCTCTGATATTTTTATCATACAAAAAGATGGAACAATGATTGCCGGATCGGTCGATCAAAGCAATGCGGTTCCGACATTCAGCGAGGATATTCTTTTATCTATCCAAACAGGACAGAGTTATAATAAAATTGGAAATCTGAATGGATTTTATTCATCTCCTCAATATATTGTGGGGAAACCGATCATCTATAACGACGAAATATTGGGAGCAGCCTTTATTTGCGCGCCTGCTTCTTCGCTGACAGCTCTGATCTATGCGGTGACACAGATTTTCGCTTTTTCGGCAAGCTTTATTATGATCATTGCTGTTGGAGTCTCCTATTTTGTGACCCGCAAAATGACACGACCGATCAACGGAATGAGCCGGGCGGCAAAATCGTATGCAAATGGTGATTTCAGTGCACGAGTTCCTGTAACATCGGATGACGAACTTGGCATGCTTGCCATGTCGTTTAATAACATGGCGATTGATCTCGGAAATTTGGAGAATATGAGGCAATCTTTTATCGCCAATGTATCGCATGATTTAAAGACCCCCATGACGAGCATCGTCGGATTCATTGATGGAATTCTTGACGGAACCATCAAAAAAGAAGATCAGGCATACTATTTGAAACTTGTTTCGGAAGAAATCATGCGACTCTCAAGGCTTGTTACCTCTCTTATGGATATTGCTAAAATCGAAGCCGGTAAAATGGAACTCAAAAAGATAACGTTTGATGTTGCGGAGGACATCCGCCAGATTTTGATTGGTTTCGAAAAAAGATTCTCTGTCAAAAATATCGAAGTGGAAACGGACTTTGAGACTGACAGGGTCAGAGTCTTTGCAGACCATGATTCGATTTATCAGGTGCTTTATAATTTGATCGACAATGCAGTTAAATTCACGAACATTGACGGAACTTTACGAATTTCTATTTTTTTGAGGGATTCCAAGGCGAATATCATTGTTTATAATTCAGGGCAGGGAATTGATCGGGAGGAGATCCCCTTTGTCTTTGATCGATTCTATAAATCCGATAAATCGAGAGGTCTCGATCGCAACGGTACCGGACTTGGGCTTTATATCGTGAAGACGATCATTGATCTCCATGGAGAAGAAATTTATGTTCGTTCAGTTAAAAATGAATTTTGTGAATTTAGGGTCACCTTATCTCTTGATCCGAAATAACAAGCATGCACTGAATAAACAATCGAAATTAGTGGTATCATAAATAATATCTGGCTTTTAAGTTGCCAAGAATTTTAAATTTGGGTTTTGAAAAGAAAAGAATGAAGCAAATATTCAAAAAGTAATGATTATACATCGCTGTTTCACGAATTATTGAGAAAACATTAACACTATGTTCAAGATTTATTCATAAGTCCAAAGTATACTAAGAACATA
>JAQVGE010000209.1 GCA_028696935.1 Minisyncoccota bacterium
TCATGCGCATGAACTCGTTCACGTCAAACTCGCCGTTTGTGAGGAGGTCGATCTTCTTCCCGGACTCGACCAACCTCGTGGCCAGTTCATAGAAGCCCGGATATTCTGTCGGCTCTCCGCCCTGGAGGGTTATCGTGAGGTCTTCCCGGGTTTTGAGCGGACGCAGTATCCGCATCCACTCGTCCACCCCGATTTCCTTGCGTGGTGCTAGTGTCCCCGCGCGGTTGATGCAGTACGAACAGCCGAGCGAACACCGGAAAGTCAAAAACACGCCTATATAGTTTGCCGTGATCATGTCTGCTCCCGTTAAAGTTTTGGTTCTGTTCTGGATTTGAGCATTGCGTCTGCAAATTGATAAGCGTCAATACAAGTCGATTCTATAAACGCTCCACCCTTATCTTTGTCGATTAATGCTTGCATCGCCTTCGCCGCAAAGTAATCTCGGAGGGTCATTCCTAACTGCATTAGTGTTCCATGCTCGTAATTTCTTGGAAACGCTGGCTCATTCATACACTCTCCTTAAAGTTTTGGTGTGGGGGTTACCAGCCTTGAAACTCTGGCAATTTAATAAACTTCTCAAAAGTCATAAAGGGGTCATTCGCTTCCTCGGCGTAAAAATCCTGCTGACCGCTTGCGTATTCTTGAGCCTCTTTCAAAGTCGGGAACACCATAAAATTACTGCTATGAGAACATCTGACAATCCCGTATTTCATCCCTTCCTCCCCTTCATGTTTGATGGTCTATTTCCCTGTCCAGAAATCCTTCGTCATATTCCAAGGAGGATAAACTCTCCAATTCCACTCGGTTAGATATTCCCAAACTCTTTTCAGACTAATCATCTTGCTCTCCTCATGTTTGATGGTCGCTCGGTCAGCATCTGATATACCCTCCCTTGTCTGATCCGATCCAATCTGTAAACTCGCTCCCCTCGTACACCGGGAGCCCAACGACCTCGAGTATCTTCCGGTCGTCGTGTCTCATATGGTGGATCTCGTCGAGAAACTCGAAGTAGTCCCCTGATCCATTGCCGATCATCTTGACATTCCGCCCAAGTAGCACCACGTCCATCTTGATCTGCTCCAGCGATCGGTACACCAGGAACGCCGCAATACTGTAGATGATTGGAATGAGCCCCGTGGCCGCCATGCCCGCCGCGATCCCGGTCGTTGCCTGTTCCATAATGCCGAAGTTGAATACCCGGTCAGGAAAGCGGGCGCGAATGGCGTCCATCTTACCAAACCCCATGTCGTTGACGATGAGGATGTACCGCGGATCGCGGTCGAAAAAGGGTATCAATGCGTCAAGCACCGTGTCGCGGGTTACTTGCATGGTTCCCTCTCTGTCTCCGTTGGTATCCGGTAGTGGAATTTGGCCACCCCTTCCATCGCGGGAAAGCCTTTGCCTTTGATCGTGCGGGCGATGATAACGGGATAGTCGTTCTCCCACGCGCTAAAAATCTCCTCCACCCGGTGCCCGTCAATTATCCGCGGTTCAAACCCCCACCCGCGGAACTGCGAAAAAATGTGCTGGTGCATTACGTCTTTCGTTGGCTCGATCGCTTGGAGGTGGTTGTCGTCCACGATCACCGTGACCGCCAGCCCGTGGTGTTTTATAAAGCTCAGAGCCTCCCAATTCGAGCCTTCTTGCAGTTCCCCGTCTCCGACGATCACAAAGACGTGCCCCGGGAGCGATTGCAGTTTCTTTCCGAACGCTATGCCCGCGCCGATCGGGAGCCCATGCCCGAGAGCCCCTAGCCCTTCATAGGTACCAGGCATCCGCCAGTTCTCCCAATCATCCTTGGACAACCTCCCTTGGTCAGCGTCGATGGCGTATAGCCCGTAGCACCCATGGGCTTTGGAAAGGATGAGCACGTCGTCCGGGCCCATGATGCGATATCTCAGGACCGCGAGGATTTCAAGACAGGAAAGAGACGGGGCGATATGCCCCTTGTTGTTTGCCACAGCTACCCGCATCAGGTCAGCGCGGAGGAATTCAATCTTGTCTCTCATGCCTCAACCTTTTTCCTTTTTCTTACCTTTTCAATCGTTTCTGTATTTAAGGGAATCCGTTTTTGGCGATTAAACCGTCCAAAATAACCATTCAAAGATCGGATTTTCTGTTCGGCGGCAAATTTCTCCGCCGCCCGTTTAACGGCGGCTTGAGAATAATCAACTCGCTTCCCCTCCGATGCCCTCCTCTGAATCATCCCCTGTATGCCCCGTTGTTTAGCCTCAAAAAAGGAATATGTTTTAATGGGGTTGATCCTACCGTGATTTAACTCCCTTGCTACACGTCGGCGAGCTTGGATGTTTTTCCTTTCGTCAGGTAAGTTTTTTAACTCCGAGCTTTCCTTTAACCTGATTGGATGAACACAGGACGGAGCCCGGGCTAAACGGCATTGATATCGCATCAAAACGTCCTCCTCATGATCTTCCAACAGAGCTTGAGTCTGCGCCCCCAGGACAGCCCCTTGTACCACATCCGGAAGTGCTGCAAGGCACTTGTGATCACTTTCTCATGTACGCGCAGAAATTCTTTTCGAGCCACTTTCGCTTTCTTATTGCTCATACATCCCTCATGACCGCGGCCAGCCGGTCGCGGATTGGTTTGGTGTATATTGAATAGAACACGTTTCCGTCCCTGCGCAAGTGCTTCTCCCATCCGATCGCAATCAAAGACTGAGCAACCCGAGACTGGTCGGCCCTGCTGATATTCTTCGCAGGAATCCCAATATACTCAAGTATCTGGTCCGCACATACCTCGTCTGTGTCCGGGTTCTCCC
>JAQVGE010000210.1 GCA_028696935.1 Minisyncoccota bacterium
CAAAAGACAAGTTGCTGTCGAAGGTGCCGCCGCTCAAGGCCTGTCCGTCCGGAAACTGGCGGATGTAGGCCACCAGTTCGTCCATGAGCACCACGCACGGGGCGCAGCGTTCCAACAGGGCTTTGAGCACATCCTTGCCGGGCGAGGTGCCGCTGGCGTCGGCGGCGGCCAGCAGGGTGTAGGCTTCCGCGCCGCCCAGTTGCCAGGCCAGTTCTCCCCACAATGTTTTGATCTGCTGCTGGCCATGGGTCCAGGGCTGACCCGGCGCGTGGGCCGTGCCGTCCAGCACCGCGACCGTGGCCGTGGGCAGATTGATCAGGTTGGATTGATTGAGCAGGCCGGACAGGCCGGGCAGATCGTTCATCGAGCAGGCCCGCGTGGCCATGTGGTACACGGCCAGCATGGTGTGGGTCTTGCCGCCGCCAAAGGAGGTCTGGAGCTGGATGACCGGGTCGCCACCCTGGGCGGAAAGGCGCTGGGCCACGGACAGGAGCAGGTGGCGCATGCCCTCGGTGATGTAGGTGCGCTCGAAAAAGGCCTGGGCGTCCTGATACTCGCGCGGGGCCTGGCCCGTGGCCACGGCGGTGATGTCGGCCGCGAATTCCGATTGCAGAAATGTTCCTTCCAAGACGTCCGGGTGGGGCAGGACGATTTCACGCCAGGGTTTGAGGGTCATTGCATGCTCCTACCGCATGTGGTGTCGATGGGTTCAAAATGGTTGCGGAGAAATGGATGATTGGTGCGGTGTGCGTCATGAAACGCTGATAACGCATTTTTTTGAATTATTTTCCCGTCATTGCGAGGAGTCTTCGACGAAGCAATCCAGAGACGAACAACAAAGGCATGGATTGCCGCGCTGCGCTCGCAATGACGGAGACGGGACGCATTTAAAAAATAGCTTACAGTTGTCTTACGTTCGTCATTGCGAGAAGCTAGGCTCTGCGTGGGAGTCTTCGGCGAGGCATTCCAGAGAAAAGCAAAGGCATGGATTGCCGCGCCGCGCTCGCAATGACGGAGACGGGACGCATTTAAAAAATAGCTTACAGTTGTTTTACGTTCGTCATTGCGAGGAGTCTTCGACGAAGCAATCCAGGTCTTTGTCTGGATTGCCGCGCTGCGCTCGCAATGACGTACTGGAGAGTGATTCTCAGGCATATTTTTACAGTCCTGGCAGGTTTCTTTGGCGTTCACCAGTGGTTTTGCTGGCGGCCTTGTCGATAGTGTCCCAGCTGGTGATCAGTTCGTTGTAGGCGCGGGCGTCTTCGGCCCAGCCTTTGCGTTCGCACAGGGTGTAGAGGCGGTAGGCCAGTTGGCGGATGGCGTCGGAATGCTGGCGCACGGCGGCCAGAAGTCTGCCGGCCTGACCTTCGCCGTGGTGGCGCAGGACGCGGATCATCTGGTGCAGGGCTTCCCAGACTGGCAGGCGTTCATCCTTGGTCGGGTTCCAGTCCGCCGGGTACTCGGCCCAGCGGTACAGGCGCACCTTGCCGCCGCCGCTTTCGAGCACGCCGGCCTCGCGGATGCCGTCCACGCTGGTGCCCTTGGCGCGGGACAGGGTGTCGGCCTGGCCGAACTCGCCCGGGTTCCAGCCGTATTGCTCGAACCAGTGCAGACAGAATTGCGTGTCGTGGTCGAAATCGTCTTCGGCCAAGAAGCGGTTGATGAGCTGCAAGGCCGTGCGCACGGTCATGGGGGAACCGTCGGCTTCGAGCACGGCGGCGTATTTGCTGAAAATGGCCATGCCGGGGCCGATGATGGCCTGGGACAAATCCACCGGAGCCACCGGAGAATCCGCGCCCGTGCCGCGCGTCATTTCGTCCAGGGCCTCGGGCAGCACCGCGTTCAGTTCGCGGATGAATTCCCGGCGGGAAATGGTCAGGGCATCGGCTGGGCGTTTGCGGCAGACAAGGACAATGGATGAGGCCAGGGCGTTGGTGCCGGAACCAATCATGCGGTTGCCCAGCTCCGTGCGCATGGGCCACGTCCCGTTAATGGCGAATCCGGCCAAGAGCACCGCCGCCAGAAAAGTTTCCCAGCCCGTGCTGTGCGTCCCCGCATCGCCTTTGGTTTCGGCCTGTTTGAAGGCGTAATAAATGGTCACGGGAAAGGCTGGATGAGCCTGCTCGGCCAGATTACGGATGGCCTTGGTCATGCCGTCCAGAAAAAAGGCTTCGGCCTCGGCCTTGCCACCGTGGCGGTAGGGCGTGGCCACCAGTTCCTCGGCCTTGGGCACGGCCACCGTGGCATAGAGGCCGGGAAAAATGGGCTTCAAGGATTTGCGCAGCCAGACGTAGAAAAAGTCGGACAGATCGGCATAGCCGATGTTGTCGTAGTAAGGCGGGTCTGTGGAGACGACTTTCCCATGAGAATAAGTTTGAGTTGTCGCATCCGATTGCTTCGATTGTCCAGGCTGTAACCCAGCAATTGATATCCCTTTAATCGTATAATCTATGGAATTCCCGAGGCTTCCTGATTGTGTGGAGAACGGGTTTACTTCGGTGAAATCCCAGGACATGGGGATGGCTTGTCGAGCAAATGTGTTCCTTGTTTTTGTCCCCCAGGTCGGTCCTCCAGAGTCCCACGTACAAATGGTACTCATCCGATCGGACAAGCTGCTGATCAAAAAACCCAAATACACAGCCACTGCATCCGCATACGCCGCAGCCCCGGTGCCGCCAGCATCCAGCCCGTGTCCGTCATCGCTCCAGCCAGCCCCCTGGGCATCGGCCAGAACCTTGGCGCGGGCTTCCTGTACCAG
>JAQVGE010000211.1 GCA_028696935.1 Minisyncoccota bacterium
GTGGATTTTTTAAACTCTGAAAAAGAAGCATCTAAAAAAGCCTGTGCGTTTCAATTGAGAGGTTTGTCGGATCAGGAAATCGCTGAGATTTGGAAGAGCATACCAAACAACTGCTTTGTGATGAACAAACAAGACTATTTTTACAAGATTGATCAAATCATTAATGAATATAAGAGTAATCTGGCCAAGGTACAACTACGTAGCCTGTGGAAAGAAAAAACAGGGACGGACTATCCTTATCAATGGGCAACCCATTATCAGACGCCATTACTTGCTTGCGTACCTACTGGAAAGTGGAGTGATTACAAACGAGCTTTCAGTGCTATTAACTCCAAGAACCCTGAAGATAGTGAGGTTAGGTTTGCGCTGGAATTTCTAACGGCAAATCCAATATGGGATGATATAACGAATCAAGAAAAGATAGATAAAGCTTTTGTAAGGGCTATTCTTGACAAATATAAAGCTGTTTTGGCTGATCTTAACGAGGTTCGTATTTATCTAAAAGACCATACACAAGTCAATCCTTATGACTGGAGTGGGCATTTTGAGGTTATAAGACTAGTTAAAGAGTTGGCACAAAGCAAATATACTAAAGAGCCCTTAGAGAGAGTCACACAACGTATTGATAGTATGGACGGGGATAAATTGAAAAAATATCTAAAACGTCTAGTCAAAGACAATATGACGGTCGGTATCGAAATATTAGAAGACGGTGAGGAGGGATAAATGTGAGTGATACAATAGCGGGAATTGGAAAATACTTAAGCGGAACATCGCAATATCCTCTATTGGTTGTAGTGTCGACCGAGGAATACCGCGATGTACTTAACGTATACTCAAGCATGCCTAGAATCAAGGTTAGCGACTATTGTATTGGTCCAGATAAAGACCCGGATGTAGGGAAACTCGAGGAAGATTTGAGGGCATACGAGGGGAGCTGTTTATTGCTTGGATTAGGGGACTACATAGCAAGCAAGGGAGTTGCTGGGAAAAACCTGTTAACCCCTTATAAAACAATGATATTGCGACTCGGGAGTCAAGTGGTTGTTCTTTTACCACCGCAAATGTATTCTATTGTAAAAGAAGTAATAAGCACAGATGTGCGCACATCTTGCCGTATAGTACTTCCTAAAAATACGCCAGAAATTGTCGTTAGAGATAGCAATGAATTCATTTATGGTATAAAGGCATATTTAGATGCATGTGAAAAGGGCGAACTCATAGGAAAGGTAAAGACAGAACGGAAAATATCGAATGTTGTTATAATTAGCCCAGAGAGTGCATTTGATGAATTGAGATATAGATTTCCAAGTGTATTCAGCAAGCTGTCAATTTTTAACGGAACGTCTGATAATTGGGGCACTTTACTCACAGAAATTAATAATTCCAAGAAAAATATTCATCAATACTTGGCAGGCCAGGAATTTCAATCGAAAGAATATATCTTCTTAAAGCATGCAAAATCGAGTGATTATAAATCGTGGCTATTCTTCATATGGCTAAAACTGCAATCTAACGGCCAAAATTATTTGGACTTAGTAGTTTCTAAGTCAAATACCTTAGGGGATCTGTTTGAAGCTGCCAAAACCGCAATTCTTGATATCGACGTATCAGACAGTAAATTTTTTAAATTTTATGAACAACGCAAAACGTTGCTAAAAGATTGTAGCGACGCAGATATGGCAAACTTCATTCCTCGAATCCATATCCGCGGTGCAAAAAGAATTGCTTATTTAACAGATAACACAAAGGTCGAAAAGCAAGCAATCATCGTCTCGCTGGGAGAAGGCGCAGAGGCCGACTATATTAAGATAACTTACCCTGATTTATATGCTTACTTGCGGGATTACCATTTTGATAATGAAAGATTAACGGCATATTTTGCCGCTTATAAAAAATGCAAAGTATATAATAAAATTGATGCGGAGTTTGAAAAAAATGTGGCCGACAACGCAGTGAACCGCCCATATAATATTCTTCCATCTCGAACATCTGCCTTTTCAAGTTTTAAACCAGATAATACTCTTCTGATTTTTTTAGATGCAATGGGTGCAGAGTTTTTGGGGTTCATTAAAGAAGTATGTGCAGAGTTGAAACTGCGATTTGTGCCAAGAATTGCAAGAGCGAATTTGCCAACTACTACAACGCTTAACAGGGAGTTCTTTGATGATTGGCCAGGTAATAAGGAAATACCTATTAAAGATTTAGATGAGTTGAAACATCACCCAGAGCGCGGGTACGACTATAACAAATCGCCATATCCTATACACTTATCTGAGGAACTTGATGTTGTTCGAACAGCTTTGGAAAGAGCTGCGATAAATCTACAATCAGGCGAATATCGAAAGGTTATAATTGCTTCTGATCACGGAGCTAGTAGATTGGCGGTTATAAGCCCCGATGTTCAAATAGATTGCAGTACCTGCATGCCAAAGTCGAGTGGAAGATATTGTCAGGGTGATAGCTTGCCTGTAGCCGAAAATATAGCCGTAGAAAACGGATATGCGGTATTAGCAGATTACTCTAGATTCAGTGGATCAAGAGCAGCAAGCGTGGAAGTCCACGGAGGAGCAACGCTAGAGGAGGTTATAGTACCGATAATAGAGTTGACTCTAGTTGATAGCAACATTCAAGTAACGCTAGAGAATAGTTTGATAGAAATTAGTTTTAATAAAACACCTGAACTTATATTGATGATTATGCCAGAATGTGATGCGATTACAGTAAGCATAAATGGTATTACCTATAAAGCAG
>JAQVGE010000212.1 GCA_028696935.1 Minisyncoccota bacterium
AGACAAGAGCAAAACCTTGAATCAAAGTTGTCCCGAACCAAAAGAGAATGATTGCCGTAATAATACTTGAAATGTTTGAATCTCGAACAGAAAGCCAAGCTCTTTTAAAACCATGACGAATAGACTAATCGACTTTGTCTCCCTTTCGAAGCTCTTCTTTAATTCTTTCAAAAATTAGAACATTAGCATCAACAGCAATTCCGATTGAGATTATAAAACCAGCAATTCCAGCAGCGGTCAAAGTAACTGGTAAAAGCTTAAAGATAGCAAGCATAACTGCGACATACATTGATAGAGCAAAGACAGCAATAAGTCCTGGTAGGCGATACCAGACGATTAAGAATAGAGCGATTGCCAAAAATCCAATAATAGCGGCTTTAACTCCAGCAGATGTTGCTTGCACACCAAGAGATGGTCCAATTGTCTGAGTTGAAATAAGAGTAATTGGAACAGGAAGTGCCCCAGAATTTAAACGACCAACGAGAAGTTTAGCTTCTTCTGGTCTAAAATCACCAGAAATAACAGCTTCTCCTCCAGAAATCGCCTCATTAACTGTCGGAATAGAAATAGGCTGATCATCAAGAAAAATAGCAACTGTTTTCCCAACATTTTCACCAGTAATTTTTTCAAAAAGATTTGAACCTTCCTCATCAAACTTAAGACTAACAATTGGTTCACCAGTGTTAGGATCAAAATCCAAAATCGCTTTATCTAAGAAACGCCCAGTCAATTCCGTCTTAACATATCTCGTATTTATATCAATATTAACATTTCCATCTTCTTCAACAGTTAAATTCTCAGCAATAGCATTTGCATCTGTATTTTCTGTTCGAAAATCAAGAGTTGGAGTTTGTCCTATCATTTTTATTGCTTCTCCTACATCAGTTACTCCAGGCAAATCAACAATTAATCTTTGTTCTCCGGCATTCGTAAAACCACCATCTTGAATTTGAATTGATGGTTCAGCTACCCCAAAAGCATTCACTCTCCTTTCAATAACATCCCGAAGAGCATTCATTGAATCATTAACCTCTGATTCGTAAACCCCTGAAACATCTGCTTTGTAAACTAGATGAGTCCCCCCAGACAAATCAAGACCTAATTTAAAAGGATATTTTGCAATTCCTTTTGGTGCCTCCTCTGGAGCAAGGTTAATATGTGCGACCTCTGATTTATAAACAAAAAAACCAATTCCTACCCCAATAAGTAAGATAACTAAAGCCTTAATTCTTGTTTTTAACATAATAGGCTTATTCTAGACCGTTTTACTAAAAAAATCAATAAAAATAAACTTATGTTGACAATATAAATTAATAATGTATTATAAAATAAAATTTGGAGTATAAACTAAAAAACAAAAATCATGAGAAAATTAATTGATTTTTCAAAAGATTTTTCAAATCCTACAAAAAGAAACAATCTCGGTTTATGGATAAAAATTACAATTTTGTTTTATGTACTTTTTATGAGTGGTGTTTCTTTTTTATCTTTTATCCTATTTAATTCCAAAATAGAAGAAATAATTAGAGAACTAGGAAAAGGAAGTTTAAAAATTCTTTTAATAAATTCTTTCTTTAGTTTAATAATTATTATTGTAAAATCTGTTATGGATTACCAGGAAAAAACATATCGATAATTAAAGGGCGATTCTTTTACAAGAATCGCCCTTTTTTAAAACTCTAATTTTAAGTAGCTAAAATTATTTTTTAAAAAAATTATTAAAAATCAAAGAAATAGTTATTCCAACTCCCCATCCAACTAAAATATCTATTGGAAAATGAATACCTGAGGCAATTCGAGCAAGAGAAATAATTAAGGCTACAAATATATAAATAACACCCATTCTTTTATGCTTAAAGAGAAAAGAAACAGCTAGAGCTGAGAAGAAAGCTGCGTGTCCTGATGGAAATGAATCAAATCCCCCATGCAAAAACAAAGGACTAACATCTTTGAAATAAAGAAATGGTCTAGGGGAAGAAATAAAATATTTTAGAATACTTACAACTACCCAAGCGAAAAATCCTGGAAATAAAACAAAAAATATTTCTTTTACTTTATTCTTAAATTGTAAGAATGGCTTTTTACAATCAAAAAACCCATCTGTATAAAAAAACAAAAAGAAAATAGCCATAAGACCCATAAATACTCCGAACTGGTCAGCGGAAAATATAATCAACCAATCTAGAAAAACTGATTGATTAGCTAAACTATAAAATATAAAAAAGAGTAAGTCATTCATCTCGTGTAAAATTTATTGATTAATTAATAACAATTAAATGATTTTTTTATTCTCGGCAACTTTCAAAACATTTTCTAAAAGAACTGCAACCGTAACTGGACCAACTCCCCCAGGTGAAGGAGTTAGATAAGAAGCAATTTCTAAGGTTGATTCAAAATCAACATCTCCAATAACAGAACCATTCTCCTCTGAAGTTCCCGCATCAACAATTACAACCCCTTCTTTAACCATATCCCCTTTTATAAATTTTCCTTTTCCAATTCCAGAAATAATAATATCGGCATTTTTAAGTAAAGAAGATATGTTCTCTGTATGACTATCAATAGTCAGGACATTAAAACCACGAGACCTAAGTAAATGAGTGACTGGCCTTCCAACTAATGTTCCTTGTCCTAAAACAACAATATTTTTATCTTTCAAATCAAGATTTACCGAATCTAAAATTCTTAAGCAAGCAATTGCTGTTGGATATCCGAGACCCTCCTTATTATTATAAAAATTATTACTAG
>JAQVGE010000213.1 GCA_028696935.1 Minisyncoccota bacterium
CGATCACGAACGTGGCGCCTGCTTCCAGTGTGTATTCCGGCAGTTCCCTATAATCGGCGTTATGATCCCACTCAGCGGAGTTGTTCACCTTGAAGCGGATGCCGTACTGGCTCAGATCCACGGCCGCACCGGTCCCGTTGTAAATTTCCAGCGCCTTGTTATTGCTGAGGCCTTCGACGTATTCGGAGAAGAACAGGTCAGAAGCGGTAACGACGCCATCCGCGGTGTAGATCGTTTGCACGGCCGAGACCAGGTTTGAGGACTCGAGGTTGACGCGCAGCTGATAATTCTCAGACGGCGTCGCCGGCCAGTATCCCGGATGCGTGGCATCGGACAACACGTAGGACACCCCATCGGTCGTGGTCCACGTATCGAATGGCTGGTCGGCTAAAATGGTCTCCCCGTCACCGTTGATGAGATCGTAGGAGGCCGCGCGAATGCCGCGCACATGGAAGACCTCAGCCGCGACGGCAAACACACCCGAGGTGACCATGGCGTCCGTGACCCAATGGCCATCGCCCACAAAATAATTAGAGACCATGGGCAGATTGCTCGAGACCGTTGGGATGCCGGTGCCGATGAGTGGGATCGGATAGGGATCTACCCCAGAGTTATTTTCCACCATCAGCCAGGCATCGGTATACGCGACGGTGCCACTATTCGTGGGCCAGAAGCTGACCACGACGCTGTTACTGTCCCCGAGTGTGAGGTTGTCATCAAACCGATTGATGGACAGCGAGAAATAGCTCGCATCATCCCCGATCAGTTCAAAGGCGGGCTCGCCCGTCACATCCAATGGGACGTTGTCACCACCGCTATTGGCAATCCAAACTGTTATATTACTGGAGAGCGTTGACTCCACCTCTCCGAAATCCACTGGCGATGGCCACGGCAGGAGGTTGGGTTGGCCGATCAATGACGGCCAGACAGATGAAATTCGAATCTCGTCCCAAATGGCTGCACCCAGATAGCCGGAAATGCCACTACCGCCCTTGAGCTCGATGCCATCAATCTGGGTGATGCCCATCCCGGACCATTCCGCATCCCAGCTCGTGGGCTCGTCGTAGGGAATGTTCTGGCCTTGATAATAGCAGTTGGCATAGGCCGTGCCGCCGCCGGCGTTGAAGTCATACTTCACCACCATCCAATACCAATCGTTGGTGCTGCGGCCCGACTCGCCCCAGCCGTGCATTTCGTAGGTGCTGACTGTGCCATTCGCGTCGTTCCGCCGGATGTCGAAGAAGTTCTTCCGGCCAAAAACCTTGCCGAATTCGAATTCGGTGGTGGTGTCGTTCATCAGGCCGATGGTCATGTACTTGTTGGCGCCATCATCTCCGTCGAATTGATAAGCTACGATGGCACCGACATAGATTGTCCCGCTATTGGTGGGGGCGATCGCCCGGCGGGCGGCGTTGTGGCCGACGCCTCCGGTATTCAGGACCGCGCGGTTGCCCACCACGGTCGGATAGTTCGGCTGGGAGATCGTCCAAGCTGGCAGACCTTCAATGCCATCGGTCTGAATGGACCAGCCATGGTCCTCGCCGGCTGTGGTCAGGCTCCAGGCGCCGTCCCACAGGTAGCCACCATTTTTGCCGGCGAAGCCATCCGTGTTCAAGGTCCTGTTGGTGTAGGAGAACGTCTCGGAATAAACGTGCAGCGGGTAGGCTGACGACACCAACCCGTTCACGATCAGCCCATCCGAGTAGTAGGTATCCGTCTGGATACTGAAGATGCGATAGTGGTTCGTGGTGTTGGCCGCCACCACATGTTCCTGGAAGTTGGCAGGATCGCCCTTGTAGGCCACGGTGGCCGTGTTAGTGCCGATCGTGATTATATCTCCGGCGGCATAGGTATTCGTGTAGGGTCCCGGATAGGCCAAGACCGGCCCCGTCGTCGAATGTAGCACGATGATGGGATCGTCCGTGCTGTTGGCCGTGACCGCAGCCCGGACCATTTCGCGGCCGTCCAGAACCAGGGTGGCCGTGGGATTGACAATCGCCATCCGGAAGCCGACGGCTGACGGACTGCTCCACGCACCCGTGCTAGCGCTGCCACTGTTGGCCGCTTCCAGCCAATAGTGATAATCCCACCCGGGGATAGCCGTCGTATCGTCGAATGTCTCGGTGTTGGCAGACACGGTACCGACACATTCCGCGTTGTTGGTGTTGTGGTCCAAACTGCGCCAAATGTTGTAGTCCGTCCCGCCGTCGATATCGTTCCAAGTGACGGTCACGTGGTTGGATGAGGTCCCTTGCGAGGCGGCCACATTCATCACCATGCCCAGCAGACGGTAGCCCGTGTCGGGAGCGCTCGGAGCGCCCTCACCGTTCTGATTCACCCCACTGATCCAATAGTGGTAGAGTTGACCGGGTGTCGCCGTTGCGTCGAACCAGTTCGTCACATTCATGGCGTTGATATGGATACGCTCCGCATCAACAAACACGGCGCTCGTTCCCCGGTACACGTGGTAACCCGTTTCAGTGGCGACATCGCTCCACTCCAGCTCGACGTGGTCAGCGCTGGTCCCGTCTGAGGCCGTAAGGTTCAGCGGCTCGTCCGGCACATCGGTCGTGGTGATAACCGGTTGGATATCTGAATTGCCGCTGGTGCAGCCGCCGTCACTCTCCGCACGTACACGATAGTAGTAAGTCACGTTTTCGGTCAGGCCGGTAACCTGCTGGGTATTACCGACCACCTCCAGATCATCGAAGCCCGGTACGTATTGAGATTCCACCAACTTGCCCGACA
>JAQVGE010000214.1 GCA_028696935.1 Minisyncoccota bacterium
CATTAATTTCAAAAACTTTTGATTTTTCTGTCGGTGAGAATTCTTTATCACCATAACGAAAGTTACCTTTCGGTTTTAATTCGACACCGGCGCGACCAGCGAGCAATTTCAATGAATCATAAAAGTCCATCCCCTCAATTTCTTCAACAAATTAGTCCATACATATATAATTCCAAGGATGAAATAGACAAAGTTATTGTTGGTTTGGATAAGGTAAAAAACATATTTAAGTTATAGTTATTAATATGGATATTTATCAGGAAAATATTTTGGATCACCATAAGAATCCTCGCAATTGGGGTGAATTGGATAAGCCAGATTACATATTGAAATCTAGTAACTCAAGTTGTGGTGATTTAGTTCAAATTCAACTTAAAGTGAAAGATGATAAAATTGTTGAAGTAAAACAGAAAACTTTGGGATGTGCATTAAGTACATCGTCTGCTTCAATATTATCAGAGAAACTTGTGGGAATGAAACTTACAGATGCTTTGAAAATCACTTCCGATGATTTACTAGGGGAGTTGGGAATAGAAGTCTCTCCATCAAGGTTAAAATGTGCACTTCTTCCACTTGATGCTTTAAAGCAAATAGAGAAATAAAGATTATTAGTATTGCTCAGCCACTTATACACTTCTGTATAAAATCTTCTTTATGTATTTTCTTGATATTATGCTAAAATATCAAGAATTAATAATTAAAAGTAATTTAATGGATAAAGATAATAACATCCTCAATCCAAAAGTTAAGTCCAAGTCAATAATAGAAGATAATCAGTTTTCTGCTGAAGATCAGCCGTATTATTCAAAGGAGAAACAATTATCAAAGGATATAGAGGCTTTGCTAGAATATTTTCATAGCATTGTTGAATACGAGCAACAGCAGATTTATAAGCCATTACATGTAGATTCGTTAGCCTCGAAGTTCGCCGTTTTTTACGAAAAAGTAAGAAGGGTGATTGATTGGAAGGAAGAGCATTTGATTAGGAGAACAGCAATTGAAAGATCGTTAAAAAGGAGGTTGATATCAAAATTATCAGGTATTACCTTTCTTCAGCAAGTATCGCCCGATGCTATTGCCGAACCATTTACTCTGGAGCTTATTAGAAGTGGATATTTCCCTAATGATCATATTTCGGCAAGTAAAATACCTGCAGTTCGTGATGCATTGGAGAAGTATCTTCATGTTTTAAGCTTCGGATTAACAAACGATCAGGTTAATCCTGTCGATATTAAAACAAAAGTTCAATTTTATAGCTGGCTTTTAGAAATAGCGGCTTGTGAGATAGAGGAAATCTTGGCTCCTCCACTTCGCGAGGGTGGAATTATTAATTTTATGTCAAAAATAATTTCGGAAAGAATTGAGATTCAATGTGAGACTGAGATTAATAAGGAAACGATAGGTCTCCAGACTTACATCGGAGTTCAAAAGGCATTGTTCACTTTAGATAGTCCGATTATTTCATATAATATAATCAAATATAAACATCCGAAATGGATTACTGCTCCAAAGGAGATACTCGAAGAATTCACCAGTAATATTCAAGAGATCTGGAATGAGGTAGAACAAGATCTGGAGTACGAACATAACTCAAAGTTCTATAATTTATGTGAAAGATATGATGCACCATACTTAATTCTTTATGATGTTCTGAAAGCGGAATCTTCAAACGGGAAAAATCTTTCGGAATTAACGAATCTTTTTAGTGATTGGAAATCTCTGGAAAGGAAATCTAGAGATGCCTATAATTCCAGAATTTCCACACTTAAATTAAGATTGAGAAGATCTGCATTTTATTCTACACTATCGATGTTTTTGGCAGGAGGCGTAATGTTGATATTTGTCGAAGGTCCGCTCGCCACCGCCGTATACGGAAGTTTTAGTCTTCTTGCAATGATTGTTGATTTGGCGATCCCGAGTCTGCTTATGTTTGTATTGGTTTCATTAATAAATCTTCCTGGTAAAGACAATTATAAATATCTGATGGAGGAGTTTTATAAAATTGTCTATGAGCAAGATGAAAGAATTTTTTATGAAATAGATTTAAAAAAGAGAAGAAACTTTATCAAAAACCTTATTTTCGGATTCTTATATCTTGTTGGGACAGTTTTATCATTTGGTTTTGTTTTTTGGATTTTTAAAATAGCACAAGTTCCTTGGACTTCTTTGTATATTGATACGGCTAACATTGCGGTTGTAGTCTTTGCGGCTCTTGTTATTAAGCAAAGATCTATGGAGGTTACTATGGAAGAGAATGTTAAGTTCGGAGAATTTATCTTAGATATATTTTCAATTCCTTTGGCCAACCTTGGAAGGTGGTTATCAAACAAATGGAAAGAATATAATTTTGTTAGTGTGTTTTTTACAACAGTGGTTGATTTACCAATAGTGATGGTAATAGAGTTGATAGAAGATTGGAGAGGCTTTCTTAAGGATAAGAAGGCCGGAATACACTAATATTATTGTAATTTATTCTTTATCTTTCTTAAACCAATTAAGAAAATCGTTCCCCACTTTTTCAAAGGTTTCCCCTTGTTCTGGCAGTGAACCGGATTCATCGGAGGGTTCGTTCACTACTGGAGTTTCTATAGCGTGTTGTGTTTCTTCAGTGTCTATGACTTCTTCCACCTTTTCTGGTTTTTCCATTAATGGAACATCATCTTCCTATGTTTCCAAATCGTTGCTTTGTTCGATATCATCAATGCCTTTATCTTCATTCTTTTCCTCAGGAGTCTTGTCTTCT
>JAQVGE010000017.1 GCA_028696935.1 Minisyncoccota bacterium
GTAATATTCGTGAGCTTGAAGGTAGTCTAAATACTGTTGTCTGTCAGTCTCAATTAAAAAACAAAAATCTCTCTCTGTTAGAGGTCAAAACATTAATTAAAAACAATATAAAACCTAAAAAAACAGTAGCTATAAAAGATGTAGTTAGGGTAATAGCTTCACATTATGGAATAGAGGAGGATGTAATATACGAAAAAACAAGACGAAGAGAAATTGTTAGGGCTCGTCAAGTAGCAATGTATATTTTAAGAGAAGATTTTAATATTTCTTACCCTTTAATTGGTAGTAAAATGGGAGGTAGGGATCACACAACTGTTATTCACTCTCATTTAAAAATTAAAGATGATTTAAAAACAGACCCATCCTTACTACAAGAGATAGAAAAAATTAGAATTATGTTTAAATAGTTTATTAACATATAGGTGTTTATAAATATGTTAATAGTAAAAAAATAATTGTTAATAAAAAATCTTTTATTTTTAAAAAAATAATTATTAACAAAATACTTAATGTTTAACTTTTTAAAAAATAGAAAAAATCTATATAAAATAAAGTTTAAAAAGAAATACACATATTAACAGTTTTAATACTAATAATAAATTATATAAAGATAAATATTATAAATTAGAAATATATAAAATTATGAAAATAGAATGTCTCCTAGAAAAAATAAAAGAAGCTTTGATGGTTGTAGAAAAAGTAGTTGGTAAAAATTTAACACTACCTGTTTTAGAATCTATTTTATTTATTGCTAAAGATAAAAAATTAACATTAAGGGCAACTAATTTAAGTATTGGTGTGGAGGTTAGTTTAAATGCTAATATTGAAAAAGAGGGAATTATTGCAATTAAAGGTAATATTTTGTCATCTTTATTTTCCATTATTCAAAATGATACTAAGGTTTATTTAGAAAAAATTGGCGATAATTTACAAATAAAAACTAAAACCAATAATATTTTATTAAAAAGTATTCAACATGAAGACTTTCCAACAATTCCAGTTATTAAAGGAGAAGAAATTGTTATAAATTCAAGTAAATTTATTGAAGGATTAAAATCTGTTTATTATAGTGCTTCTGTTTCTGAAATAAAACCAGAAATAGGAAGCGTTTATGTTTATGGAGAAGATTCAAATTTAATTTTTGTATCAACTGACTCTTTTAGATTAGCAGAGAAAAAAATAAAATTAAAACAAAACTATTCGTTTGATGGAGTTTTAATTCCATTTAAAAATGTGGTTGAAATAATAAAAATATTTGAAGGTTATGAGGGTGATTTAAAAATAACACTTCAAAAAAACCAAATCTCAATTTCTAATTCTAATATTTATCTAACTTCAAGAATTGTTGATGGAATATTCCCTGATTATAAACAAATAATACCCAAGGAAACAAAAACAGAAGCTGTTGTTTTAAAACAAGAACTTTTGTCGTCTTTAAAAATATCAAACATTTTTTCTGATAAGTTTAATCAAATAAATATATTAATTAACCCAAAACAAAAAATCTTTAAAATAAAATCAAAAAACATAGATATTGGAGAAAATGATGCAATTTTAGCCGGGGCACTCACAGGTGATGATATTTCAGTTAATTTCAATTATAAATATATAATAGATTGTTTTCAGTCTATTACAACCGATAGTATTAGTCTTAGTTTAAGTGGTGATAATAAAGCAATGGTTGTTAGAGCGGTAGGAGATCCAACTTTTATGTATTTAGTAATGCCAATGAATAGATAATTTTAAAAGAAATGGATTATGAACAAATATCAGGTTTTTTAGAAAAGTTCAAAAAAGTACTTTTTCAAAAAGAAGAAGTTTATGAAATAATTTCTGATACCATTTTTCAACAAACAAAAATCTTAATCAAGAAAGATTTAATTAAAATAAGAAATAATTTTATTTATATAGAATGTAGTCCTATTTTAAAAAACGAAATTTTAATTTATAAAAGTAAAATTTTATTATCTTTAAAAAACAAAACACCCAATAATCTATTTATAGATATTAAGTAGTTTTTAAAAATTAATTTATATCAACAAAAAGTTTTCTTTCTGTTTCTCCTATATTTCCAAAAACATCATAGCCGATTATGTAGATGGTGTTTTCTTTTGATATGTTAGCAATGTTTGCTGGTGTAAGTGTTGTTTGGAAAGGGTATGATTTTAAGGATGTTAAATAAGTATTATTTACAAAAATATCTATTTTTTTAATAAGATTTGTATTTTTTGAGTTTATAGTAAAAATGATTTCTTCATTTTTACTATAATATTCATTTGTAATTCCATTTACTTCAAAAATAGGTTTAGATTCTATTGTGTGAACATCATCATATTCTGTTGGTATGTTAAATTCACTAGTATTAGTATATCTATATTTATTTAAGTTCCACCAATTTAAAACTCCATATTCCCAGTTGTTGTATTGAGGGTCTTTTATTTTTTCTGGTTTAGGCCCAAGTGGGTTATTTTTATCTATCCAATATAAGATATTGTGAACATTAGTTATTGGTATTTCTTCGATAGTTTCTTTTGGGGTATATTCAGTCGCAAGCTTTCCAGAAATTTTATCTATTTTAAAAGTTTCACCACCCAACCAAAAACCACGAATAACTGGAGGTAAACTGTTGTCTATTGGTTCTGGTTTTTCAAATGTTTCTATTGGTTTATTTTTTAAAGCTTCAGCCATAATAGAATTCCAAGTAGGTCCCGCCATCGCTGAACCACCTTTTTTCATTGGAGTGTTGTCGTTATTACCAACCCAAACACCAACAGCCACAGATGGGGTATATCCAATTGTCCATGCATCTTTATTGTTGTTTGTTGTACCTGTTTTAACTGCCACTTCACGACCGGGAATCTTTAAAATAGAATTTGCTCCAAAGGTGGGTGTTCTGGCTATATTGTCAGAAAGAATGCTCGACAAGTTTCTTGTAATATTAGAATCAATTACTTGGTAAGGATTATTTGTTGCTTCTTCTAAAACTTCCCCTTTACTATTTTTAATAGAAAGAATACTTTGATAAGGGTTTCTAATTCCATCATTAGCAAAAACACTATAAACTGAAGTCATATCCAAAAGGCTAGTTTCTCCACCTCCAATTACCAAAGATAAACCATACCGGTCAGGATCATTTAAGGATGTTATTCCAAGGTCGTGAGCCATCTTAATAGAGTCTTTAACTCCAACCAAATATAAAAGCTTAACAGCCACAACGTTAATAGATTGAGCAAGAGCGTTTCTTAGAGTTAGTGGCCCCCTAAAAGCATCATCATAATTTGATGGCATATAACAAGTTGCTGTAGGGCTACTAGGAAGAGGGTTGCCTGTAGGTCCACAAGAACTATTAAACTCAGTAGCTACATCAAAAAGTGTTGTTTGGTCTGTGTAACCCTTTCTAAAAGCTTCTGCATAAACTATAGGTTTAAACGATGATCCTGGTTGACGAAGGGCAGTTGTTACATTAAAGTTTCCATCAATTGTCTTATCAAAATAGTCTCTAGAACCAACCATTGAAAGGATGTGCCCGTTTTTAGGGTCAATTACAACTGCGGCAGCATTACTACCGTTATAATTTTTTTCATTTTCTTTTGATTTTTCAAAAATTATTTCTTCGGCCTTTTTTTGTAATTCATAATCAAGGGTTGTGATAACCTCTAATCCTCCTTCTTCTAAAATTTTTGTGCCATATTTTTTTTCTAAATAATCTTTAACAAAAAAGACAAAATGAGGGGCAGCTATTTTTGTTGGTTGTTCAGGTAGAAATTCAACTTTTTCTTCTAAAGCAGCATCATATTCTTCTTTTGTAATGAAATTTATTTCATACATTCTTTTTAAAACTAAATTTTTTCTAGCCTCTAATTTATCTTTGTTTTTTCCGTAAGGTGAATAATAGGTTGGAGCATTAGGTATTGCTGCTAAGTAAGCGGCCTCAGTAAGGCTTAATTCTAATGGTTCTTTACCAAAAAACATTTTACTTGCTTCTTTTATTCCATAAACACTTCCCCCATAAGGAGCTTCGTTTAAGTAAAGAGCTAAAATCTCTTCCTTTTCCATAACTTTCTCTAGTTTTATTGAAAGAATCCACTCTTTAATTTTTCTAGACAAGGAACGCTCTTTAGTCAAAAGTGTGTTTTTTATTAATTGTTGAGTTATTGTTGAGCCACCCTGGACTCGTCTACCAGTTAATTTAGCCCAAACAGTTGCTCTAAAAATAGAACTTATTCTAATGCCTTTATGTTGCCAAAAAGAAGAATCCTCTATTGCTACCGCTGCATTCAAGATATTTGTTCCCATTTCTTCGTAAGGGATAAGGGTTCTTTTGATGTCTTGGTGAACATCATAAAGAAGAAATTCTCCAGTGCTATCATAAATTTTTGTTGAACTTTGAATTTTTCTTTGATCAAAAGATTTAAAATCAGGTAGTCTTAAGGTGCTAATCCAAACAACAACAGAACCAGTAATAATTAAACCAAAAGCAATGAAACCCAAAATTAAATTTTTTATTAAATGTTTTCTTTTTTTTGTCATAATGATTTATTTATATATAATAGCATATTAAAATTATTTGCGGACAAAAGTAGATAATTGTGTTAAAATACCCCCATGAAACAAGAATTAAGTAACGAGCTTCTAAGTAGAGGGGTTTCTAGCATATACCCATCTTTTGATTTTGTAAAATCTAAAATAGATAAAGGAGAAAAAGTAACTATCTATTTAGGAGTTGACCCAACAGGCCCCACTCTACATCTTGGTCATGCAATACCATTAAAAAAATTATCAGAATTTCAAAAACTAGGCCATAAAATTATCTTATTGATGGGTGATTTTACTGCAATGATTGGTGACCCCACCGATAAAAGTGCTACCCGTAAACAATTAACACACAAAGAAGTATTAAACAACCTAAAAAACTACAAAAAACAAGCAGGTAAACTAATTTCTTTTTCTGGTAAAAACAAAGCTGTAATTAAATTTAATTCCAAATGGTTGGGAAAAATGAGCTTCGCTGAAGTTTTAAGTTTGGCTTCTCATATGACGGTTCAGCAAATGCTTGAAAGAGATATGTTTAAAAAAAGAGAAGAAGAAGGAAAACCAATTTATCTCCACGAATTTTTGTATCCACTAATGCAAGGTTATGACTCTGTTGCTATGGATGTCGATGGAGAAATAGGAGGTAATGACCAAACCTTTAATATGCTTTGTGGCCGAGATTTAATGAAGGGTTTAAAAAACAAAGAGAAGTTTGTTATTACCATGAAGCTGCTTGAAGATAATTCGGGTAAAAAAATGGGTAAAACAGAAGGCAATATGGTTTCTCTGTCAGATAGTCCAAAAGAAATGTATGGCAAAATTATGAGTTGGACAGACAGCCTTATTATTCCTGGTTTTGAATTGTGTACTTTTGTTGAAAAAAAAGAGATAGAAGAAATAGTTAAAAGTTTAGCAAAAGGATTAAATCCAAGGGATTTAAAAATGAGATTAGCCCAAGAGGTTGTTAAAATTTATCACGGAGAATTAAAAGCAAAAGAAGCTGAGCAAAATTTTATAAAAACTTTTCAAAAAAACGAAATACCTAATAGTCTTGAAGAAATAAAAGGAAAGGGTAGTTTAGCAATGGTTTTGTTGGTTTCTAAAAAAATAAAATCTATGAGTGAGTGGAGACGTCTAGTTGATGGGGGGGCGATAACAGCTATGGAAACTGGTGAGAAAATTAAAAAATATGATTTTTTAGCTAAACCTGGAGTTTATAAAATTGGTAAAAAAAGATTTGTTAAAATAATTTAAATAAAAAACTCTCCATACAGGAGAGTTTTTTATTATTCTTCTAGATCATCATCACCATCAAATCCTTCTGGAACACCATCTTCTTCGTCGTCTAGAAAATCATCATCAAGAGGGCTGTCGTCTAAAAATTCTTCATCTTCGTCTTCCTCTTCTTCATCAACGACACCGTCTAATTCTTCATCAAGATAACTCATGTTTATGATATAAAATAAATTATTATTATAATTTAATATTTGTAACAAAATATTATTTTCTTTGCAAGATTTTGTTTCTGTGGATAACATAAATCAAAAAACCTTATAAAACAAGGATTAATCAAGAAATTTTTCATGAGCAAGGCATGTCAAACCAATAGCAATTGCATCAAGCTCATCATCAGATTTAATGTTTTTATCTATCTTTATTAATTTGGGAACCATAGACATAACCATATTTTTATCTGCCTTACCATAACCTGTCACCGCAACTTTTATTTGGGGTGGGGTGTATTCAAAGGTTTTTAAACCTAAACAAGAAGCTTCATAAATAATAACCCCTCTAGCTTCAGATACACCCATGGCCGTTTTTTGGTTTGTGGTAAAGTATAGTTTTTCAATAGCTAAAACTTCAGGTTTATGTTTTTTTATGACATTTTCAACTTCTTGCCCAATCAAATAAAGTCTTTCATATAAATTTATTTTAGTCGAAGTTTTAAAACATTCTGAAAAAACTAAAGAAGAGTTTTTGTTTTTTTGCTCAACAACCGCTATTCCAACCCTTTCAAAACCTGGATCAATTGCTAATATTTTCATTCTATTAGAAGCAGTTCGCAATCAAAATATGCGCCTGGTAGATTATTGTTTATTAATTAGTACCCCAAATGTTCATAACCTTTTTTGGTTACAACTCGACCACGACTTGTTCTTTCTAATAAGCCAAGTTGAATTAAGTAGGGCTCGATAACTTCTTCAATTGTTGACTCTTCTTCGCTAATGGCAGCAGCGATAGTTTTTAATCCTACTGGGCCACCATTAAATTTGTTAATTATTATATCCAATAATTTACGATCAGAAGAAGACAAGCCGAGTTCGTCAATTTCAAGTAGGGCTAAAGCTTTTTTGGTGGCATCTTTAGTTAATGGTATTTTGTGAACTTGAGCATAATCTCGACATCTTTTCAAAAAATAATTAGCCGTTCTTGGGGTAAAACGAGCTCTTTTTGAGATTTCATCTAAAGCTTCGTCGTTTGGTTCTATTCCAAGGATTTTAGCAGACCGCAAAAGAATTTTTTTAATTTCATCGTGAGTGTAAAATTCTAAACGAAAAACTCCACCAGAAAATCTCGAACGAAGTGGTGATGAAAGAAGGGCTATTCTTGTTGTTGCGGCGATTAAGGTAAAAGAGGGGAGTTCAAGCTGAATAGTTCTAGCAGAAGGCCCTTTACCTATAATTATATCTAAAACACCTGACTCCATAGCTGGATAAAGTATTTCCTCAACCATTTTATTTAATCGATGAATTTCATCGATAAAAATAATGTCTCCAGGAGAAAGGTTTGTGAGGATTGATGCTAAATCGCCAACTTTCTCAATTGCTGGTCCAGAAGTTATTTTTATTTGTCGCCCTGTCTCTTTAGCTATTAAATGAGCCAGGGTGGTTTTTCCTAATCCAGGTGGACCATAAAAAAGAATGTGTTCAGCAGGGTGAGATCGCTCTTGGGCGGCGGTTAAAAGGATTTTAAGATTAGTTTTTATGTTTTCTTGACCAATATAATCATCCCAAGCATTTGGGCGTAATGTTTGGTCTAAAAAACCATCTTCTTTGTTTATTTTGTTTATACTTGACATTATTTTTTATATATGCTATACTCTCTAATAGAAGGTTAATATGTTTTTAGATAGGTTAATTATAGCATTTATGTTAAAGAGGACATAAATCTCTAAGCAATCGGCCCCGTGCTCTATATTTGTGCGTAGGACGCCCTGGTTTCTTTATGTTTACTGGGACTATCCTGTAATCATCTATTACTTTGATTGCGCATGCTTTCAAAGGATTGTTTAGAGATTTATGTCTTTTTCAAAAAACACACCCATAGGTGTGTTTTTTACTTTTCATACAAATCAACAACACTAGCAACTTCCTCATAAGAAGTAATTCCTTTTAGAATTTTTATTACCCCATCTTCTTTCATATCTAAATATCCCTGATTTTTAGCAATTGATTTAATTTCTCTTTCGCTTGGGTTGTTTGGGATAATTGCTTCAATTTTAGCGTCATTACAAACAACTTCAAAAATACCAATTCTTCCACGATAGCCAGTGTTGTTGCACTCACTACAACCGACAGCTTCATAAATTTTTAACTCCCCAGAAGTATCTATTCCATATTTAGAAAAATCCTTTTTATGGTCTTCAGCCTCTTTTATTATTTCTTTAATAATTCTAACTTCTTCATCTGTTTTTTCTTTTTCTTTTCTACAATTAACACACAACTTACGAACCAAACGCTGGGCGACAGACAAAGAAAGAGCAGACACCAAAATCTTTGGGTTAACATCTAAGTCTATTAAACGTGGAATGACTCCAGCCGGATTGTTTGTGTGAAGAGTTGAGAAAACAAGGTGCCCAGTCAAGGCTGACTCAACAGCAATTTTAGCTGTTTCACTGTCTCTAATTTCTCCCACCATAATGATATCAGGATCTTGTCTTAGGGCACTTCTTAACCCCTCAAGAAAAGTGTAACCCTTATCTTCGTTTACTTGGGTTTGGTTTATTCCTGGTAGGTGATATTCAACAGGGTCTTCAATTGTAATTATGTTTGTTTCAATAGAATAAATTTTCTGAAGAAAAGAGTAAAGAGTTGTTGTTTTTCCTGAACCAGTTGGTCCGGTGAGTAAAATCATTCCGTTTGGTTTTTTGATTTCCCTCATAAAAAGATTGAAAAGATTTTCTTCTATTCCAAGATTTTCTAATTTAACTCGAATTGACTTAGGGTTAAGAATACGAATAACAATAGTTTCACCATAAGCTCCTGGCATAACAGAAACACGAAGACTAATTTCTTCTTCTCCTAAAAATATACTAAATCTCCCATCTTGGGCTTGTGAGCTTGAACTAATTTTTAAACCAGATAAAAGTTTTATTCTAGAGTTGACAAACTTGTGAACAACTGGAGAAAAATCTAAAACTTCTTGTAAAACACCATCTAATCTAAATCGTAAACGAACAACCTTTTCTTCTGGTTCAAAATGAAGATCAGAAGCATCAATTGCGATTGCTCCCGCTAAAGCAATTTCAAGAATCCTTGAGGTGGTATGAGAGGAGTCTTTTTCAGCTTCTCTAATAGCTTTTTTAATATCCTCAACATTTTTTATATTATTTATAATTTCATTTAAAGAATCACTTGAAATTGCCACACTTCCTGTTTTTAGTTTTGAGGCATAAGATAGTTCTTTATATCTCTCCCAGGCTTTTTCTAAGCTTGACCTGGAAGCCATATAAAAAGTAGCCCTAAATCCTTTTTTTGAAAAATATTCAGTTAAGAATTTTATTTTATCTTCTCTGGGAGACCTAACTGCAACATGTAAATCTTTACCTAAAACCTTAAAAGGAGCAACTTCTTCAGCTCTTGCTTCTTCTTCTGGCATTGAGCGGAGAGCGTCGTTGTCTATTGGTAGGTTGTGTAAATTTATTGCTTGGACTCCATATCGTGGCATCGCAATAGCCAAAATTAAATCCTCCTCCTCTTTTTTTTGAAGTTCCTCTAAGTTTTTATTTTGTTTTTCGTCATCAAAATGAATAGTCATTCTATAAATAAAATATTTATGTTTAATTTATTAAAATATCTTATTTTATTATAGCTTATTAAAACAACCATTAGTACTTGACAGGCTTAATTATTGTGATAGTATTTTAGTGAAATCGAGCTATTGTTTTTGTTTAAGTTTTGAATCTTATTACTAATAAAAATTAAAAAAATATGAAAAAAATACTTGTCGGAATTTTAAGTTTTGCCTTTCTGTTTGTTCTTGCAAACAGTCTTTCAGCTTCTTCTGTATGGAATGGAGCTTCAAACGACTGTCCAACCGTTGCAGTTGCAAACTATACAACCAACACTGGTTATGTAAACCCATGTTGGCCCCTAACTACAGTTAATGCTAATCCAGGGGATAGTGTGAATGTTAGAATTTATTATCATAATACTGGTACCCAAAATAATACCAACACCAGGGTTATTTTAAATGCGCCAACAGGCACATCAACTAGTCATTCTTTCTCTGGTCAGATTGTTTCTGATCAAGGAAGTATTTCTTTTGGGCCGGTTTATGTAAAACTTTCTAGTTCTCAAAAATTAAGTTTTGGTTCAACTCGCTGGTATCCTAATCAAACTCAAACCCACACCTCTTTGCCTTATGGTCAAGATGGTTCTGAATTAATAGGTGGGGGATTAAACATTGGAACAATTACTCCTAGTTGGAGTTCACAAGGGTCAGTTGTTGTTAGTTTTTATGTTAATAAACCACAACCAACTGGAAACATAACTGCTTCAAACTCAAGTTGTATAATTCAAGCCGGAAATAGTTCTTGTGATCTTGGTTTTACTTGGAGCACAGAAAACCCAGTAACAACCTCTGTTGTTACTCGTGATGGAGGTTCAACTGTAGCTACTGGAAATTCTGGTTCAAAATCTTTTAGTATTCCTTACAACGGTGCAACTTTCAGACTTTATAACAATGCAATTGAACTTGATAGTGAGTCAGTAACAGCTAGTTGTGCTTCAAATACCACCTGGAATGGAAATAGTTGTGTCCTACCACTTCATGATTGTGAGATTGTAAGTTTTACAGCTAATCAAAATTCTGTTCCTTCTGGGTCACCTGTTTTACTTAGTTGGACTACAAACTATTGTAAGTCAGTGAATATTTCAGGGATTGGAAGTAGTTTTTCTGCCAATGGGAGTAAGACTGTTTACCCAACAGATACAACCACTTATGTTTTAACTGGCTACGGTGATACTTCGGTTACTCCAACAAAATCTCTAACGATTATTGCCGGTGGACCTGTTTATGCTCCTGGTTTTCCCGCTGGGGCTCCTGGTTATTCAGCTAATTAATAAACAATATTTTAAAGAAAAACACATCCTTTAGTGGTGTGTTTTTCTTTAAAATAGACCTTGACAAATATATAAAATTATGCTAAGATTCATGAGAAATGTCTAGTTTTTAAGTTGTTATATTTGCTCCCAATATTTCTTTTGGGTTTAAATATAACAACTTAAAAAACTATAAAAATGAAAAAGATGATGTTTTTGCTTGTTGTAGTCCTTTTAGGATTCCAAGCAGCTGCTAGGAAAGGTCAACCGATCCTTCCTTATGGAGATTATTCCATAGAAGATGTTCGAACTTTTGCTCTTTCTGACTCAGAAAAGGCAAAAGAGTTTAGAATGGTTTTGGTTCCACTCGTACAACGAAAGTTAGACGAGTCAGGAGAGAATTTGAAATTGTCAGAAAGCCATGTTTCTTGGATTTTCGACCAAGTGGTTGAACAAGAAGCCTGGCTCGAAGCTAGACAGTTTAAAAACTCTCGTTGGATGCCAAACGAGAACATTATTGAGTTTTACGTGAGTGAAACTCGTTACGAAGGTAGTGCGGGAATCTTTGTTTACGGGAAATGTTCATTTCCTTTGTATAAAACTTCTTGTGCCAACCTTTTAGAGGCAAACCTTAACAGGGTCCCCAGTGGTCCTCCTATTGAGACAGAAATTCAAAAACATACTGTGTTAAGAGTAGATACTATTTATGACACATATGCTAAGAAAGACACAATCTTTGAACCAGTTTGGGTTGAAGAACCAGAACGGTTTGTTGAATCTAGGGTGGAAGTAGTATATGTGGAACAACCACATGCATACTACGAACCAATCTTCCGTCCA
>JAQVGE010000215.1 GCA_028696935.1 Minisyncoccota bacterium
ACCCAAAACTATCTTTACCTTTCTTCCCCCAAGCCCATTTACCAAAAAAAAACACACTCCATTTTTATTTTACTATTGGTTGAGAAATATAACCCTTAATTGCCTCAACCACAGCCTCAGGTTGCCCCAAAACCAAAAACAAAATAATAGCAGAAACACCAAGCACAGCTAACAAAATAATGTTAGTAGGATTATTAAAAAAACCCATCGCTTTTTTGTTTTGATAATCCGCAAACTTTAACGCAGCACTGAAAATACTTGCATTAACATTACCTCTATCTTTAACTTTTTCATTAGTTTGTATAGATTTATGTAAAGGAGTATTTTCTGCTTGACCTTCCTCTAATAATATTATCGGTCTTGAAGTGTAATAATCGATTGACTTTAAAGAATAATTAATATGCATCTTATCAGCCAACTCCTTACCTGGCTCAAAACTAACTTCATTATCTTTAATTTCTTCCACACCAATCCTAGCAACACCCATCTTCCAAACTCTTATAACAATCTGCTTTTTCCCTCTAGGATAAAAAAAGAACCATTTAAAAGCAAACAAAACAAAATGAACAAGAATCGGCAAAGCAATACCAATCATTAAAACCAATAAAATAAAATTCATTTGTCCAGTAACCATTTCAAACGCTTGAGTTGAAACATATTTTTTAAAATCTTCCAACCAAATACTAGAAATAAGTCTTAACAAAACAACTCCAAGAACACCAAAAACAAGCATTCCAATATTAATAATTAATTCAGGAATAAAAAGTTGAATGTCTTTAAACAAAACATCCCCACTCATAGAAACTTGCTTTTTTTGTTTTTGATTATCCAAAGCGTCTTTTATACCAAAACTTGTTTTCGTTTGAGCTTCTCCCATTTCTTTAGCAAAAGCTTTTTTTTCATCGTTTTTTACCTCTTGCATTTGATCCATAACTTATTTCAACTCCTTAAACCTTTCAGTTAACTCATTAAATGTTTTAGAACCAATCTCAGCCATTTCACAATCTTTTAAAAAAGGCAAAATGTTTAGCCTCACCAATTTTAAATTCTCTTTTGTTGGTTCTCTAATTATTAAATCAAAAGTATCAAGAGCTATAACAAATTGTTTATCTTGAACCATTAATTTACTAAAATTATTATCTCCACCTTTTTTCTTAGCAGTATTCATCTTGTCGTAGAATGCTTTGATTTTTCTTTTATCCATTAATTTATCCCATGCACTAACTTTTTTTGGTTGAGTAACTAACCTTTCAAGAGGTTTATACAAATTAGTTTCATAATACCTATGAACCGCAGCCATAATTATTCTTTCAGCACCTTCAAATCTATTCGCTACAAAACCCATACCTATACACCTATAATAAACCAAAAGGTTTCTTCTTATCTTCTTGATGTCTAATAATGTTAGCAGTTGAAGAAACACTTTGAGACTTAGCCGCTTTAACACTTTGTCCAGTAGTTCTAGTATTAGCTAACACATCATTTCTTAATCTAACAATCATGTTAAAATCAGCAACAAGAGTTCTAATCTCATCCTCATCATCAGTGTACTTATAAACATACTCATAAATATCACCTAGTGCTCTACCGAATTCATTAATAACAATTCTTAATTCTGGATCACTAAAAGAAAGTGGATCATCATCGTTGTAAGGTTCAACAAAATTATACTTTTCATCTTTAACAAAAACAACTTCCTCAACACCAGACTCATTCTTTATTTTTACTGGTTTATATTTTAAAAATTTTCTATTATTAGAAACAATATACAAATTAACCTGAGACTCTTGCCCTGCTGAAGCCCAATCATTAGAACGAGAACCAAAACTCAACGCTTGGTCTGTTTCAGCGTTTTGTAATTGTCTTTCAATTAGTTTATCTTCTTTTGAACCGCCTTTAATTATATCCATTATGCCCATTAACTAAAACCTGCCCATAAAAATAATATTTCAAACACTCCACTCTAAATTATCTTGTCTGGATTGTTCATGTTTAAAACTCATAACATTTCTTATAGCAACTACTATTGGAAAAAATCCACCGAAAACAAAAAAGTAAGAAAACATTTGTATTGCTAAATCGTTTGCGAAAGTCATTTCTTGGTAAGTATAAGTTATTACTTCAGCACTTGTGTCTGTTGAAACAACCACATCGGTTGTTAAACCAGTAGTCCAAAGTAATAATCCTGTTAGAATAAAAAAAACACCACTCAAAGCAGTGAAACTAAAACCAGCACCAACAGAATATCTTGTTAAACCGAAAACAAAAAGAGAAACAGCAACTATTACTAAAAAATAAAAAATCTCTATTGGTAATCCCATTACATCACTTTCTTTTTATGTTTTACTTCCTGCCAATTTTTCAGGCAGGAATTAGCCTTGTAGATGTTAAATCTATCTTCGCATTCCGAAAATAGCTAAAACACCAACAATTCCAACTACTAGAACAGCAGCTAATAACAGATCAACTAAGTTCAATAGAGACACAGCTCCAGAACTAACATCTTCAGTATTTAGTGAGCTATAAACTGAAGCAAAGATTATGATTCCTATTACTCCAATTATAGCAGCAACTGCAGCTCCAGCAACATTAACTTGTCCTTTATAATCCATGTTAATTTCACTGAAATTTGTTGCAGAGTATTAAATTTAATAACGCTTAGCATTATTTTATTTAAACACTCTGTAAATATTACACCTTTTAAGTATTTAAACATATCGTTTAAAAGAAAAATA
>JAQVGE010000216.1 GCA_028696935.1 Minisyncoccota bacterium
GCAATAGGTAAAACAACTACGTATATAGATTTGATTTATAATGATCTGGAGAGAAAGTATATCATAGCAGTGCCAACCAATATACTCAAAAAACAGGTTTATAAAGATCTGAGTTATAAAGGGTTTTGCGATGAAGAAATTTTTATGACATCAAGCATTACTGACAGTAATCTTATACCGGAGGAAGTAAAAGAAAATATAGCTAGAATGCATAAAATAGGTATTCATAATAAAACCAAAAATATTTTATTGGATTATTATAAAGAAATTGATGAGAATCCAAGTAAGGTAGCAATCGCTGAGGAATGCATGAAAATAATAGAGGGAGTAGATGCAATAAAAAATCAGAGAGTTATTGTTACAACACATGCTTTTCTTTTAAATCTTCCGGAATCATTTTTAAAAAATTACACCATAATTATTGATGAGGATATATTACAACTTGCATTTTTAAATAATACTCATAGCATAAGTGAAAACTGCTTAATGTCTATTATTGAACAAAATATTCCTGTATATTCAAGTATTGCACGAGAAATGCTTGCAGAGCCATTGGATGTGTATAAGAATATTGACAAATGCAAAACCAACATTCAACTGAATGATGATCAGTTAGGAGATATTACATTTTCAGAAAATGATAATATTTTTGATTTAACCAAGGCAAGGACATTTGTAAGAATAAAAGATTCTGATACTAAAGAAATTGTACTTAAATATTTCTGTCCACGTGAACTAGCTTCCATGAAATATATAGTATTGTCGGCTACACTTAATTTAAATATATACAAAAAATACTTCCAGGATAGCATGGAAGTATTTTTATACCCTGAAATGAAAGCAGAATACCAGGGGAAGTTAATTCAATATACATATCATTCATTGGGAAGAGGAGATCTTGCAAATAAGAAGAACGTCTTTGACTGGCTATATGATTACGCAGGTTGTGGCGAGCTTCAGGTTATTACTTTTAAAGGGAATCGGAGATTAGGAAATCTTTCAAAGATGAATAAAAAGGGGCTACATTTTGGAAATACCTGCGGCATTAATGCTATGACGGGTATGAATATTGGAATAGTAGGAACACCATTTAAAGCTGAGGAGGCATACAAATTGATAGCAAGTTATTTGGGAGCAGAAGTGAATAATAAGATTGATACATTTCCGCGTACACATAGAGTGAAGTATAAGGGATACAGTTTTTTATTTATTACATATTCGGATCCACTGCTAAGAGAAATCCAGCTTTACTCAATTGAGAGTGAACTGGAACAATGTGTCGGGAGAGCGCGCTTATTGAGAAAAGACTGTACTGTTTATTTGCTATCGTCGTTTCCATGCGAACAAGCTGAATTACATATAAGGGATTACTTGAATGAAAAGTCTGTTGGGCAACGGATTGGATAACTTCAGCGCATATAATTAAAAGAATTAAATGTATTGTTTTAAAATAATGCATTTCTCTTTTTGCTATGATACAATATTAACAAGTGTTTTTGAATTGGACTGAAGTGAAATGCATTATTAATATTACTTGTAAAAGACTGTTATTAAGGCAAAATTAGTAAGCTCCATTTTAACTAGTACTGATTCTACCGAATTTGTAACCACTTAAGTAATAAAGCATTTTCAGTCAAGGCTCGCTTTGGCTGTTTTTTTATGCAAGTGCAACGAAGGACATTACAAATTGAAAGTTGTCGCCTTAATCTTTAAGTACTGAAAAAGGGACAGGTAGATGTGGTAGACTAAAGTAGTAAATTGCTTGATTAGACTTATAAAAATACAAAATTATTATTGGAGGATTAGTAAAATGATAGACAGCAAAAAAGAGCAGGAACGAGATGAATTACATCGTACTATATGGAGTATGGCAAATGATCTGCGTGGTAGCGTAGATGGATGGGACTTCAAACAGTATGTGTTAGGGATACTGTTCTATAGATATATTTCGGAAAATTTTGAAAGATTTGTAAATGATGGTGAGCATGAAGCAGGAGATAGTAGTTTTGCATATGCTTTGATGTCAGCTAGCGATGCAGAACAGGCAAGAGAAGATCTGGTTAAAACTAAGGGTTATTTTATACTTCCAAGTGAATTATTTTGCAATGTGCGTGCAAAGGCTTCGAATGATGAAAACCTTAATGAAACTCTGGAAAAAATATTCCGTAATATTGAGTCGTCAGCACAAGGAACAGATAGTGAAGATTGTTTTAAAGGATTATTTGATGATATTGATGTAAATAGTAATAAATTAGGTGGTACTGTTGCAAAGAGAAATGAAAAATTAGTAAAACTCCTTAATGGTGTTGGAGAAATGAAATTAGGAGATTACCAAGATAATACCATAGATGCTTTTGGAGATGCTTATGAATTCCTAATGGGTATGTACGCATCCAATGCAGGTAAGAGCGGCGGTGAATATTATACACCACAGGAGGTTTCTGAGCTTCTTACAAGGATAACGATAGTTGGCAAAACAGAAGTTAATAAAGTATATGATCCGGCTTGTGGTTCGGGTTCTTTGCTATTGAAATTTGCAAAGATATTAGGAAAAGAAAATGTAAGACAAGGTTTCTTTGGACAGGAAATCAATATTACCACATACAATCTTTGTAGAATTAATATGTTTTTACATGATGTTGGTTTTGATAAATTTGATATTGTTCATGGAGATACCTTAACAGAGCCAGGTCATTGGGATGATGAACCATTTGAAGCTATTGTTTCTAAT
>JAQVGE010000217.1 GCA_028696935.1 Minisyncoccota bacterium
TACGGAGGCTAAAATATCCAAAGAAATTATGGAAAAAACCGAAGCACTTTTAAACCTCAGAAAAGAGTAACTTATCTTAACCTTCCAAACCTTTATGTTCATCTGGCCAAAGAAACAATAAAAAAAGAAGCTAAGTAATGAACCACTTCAAGACACCCACTTAAGGATGGTAGCTCATCACCAGCTTCTTAGATAATGTTACCAAGACTTATCTCTAAAAGCAAATGTTAATTATGAAAAAGAGTCAAAATAGCCAAACCTACATACAAAAGCTAACAAAATATTAAAATCCCCCAAACTTAGGTTATAATGGTGTTAACAAATGGGAGATTTTTATGGCTTCAAAATTTATAACAAATGACGAAAATGGGATCACGTTAACCAATCTAATAAAAAGTACAATTAATATTTCTGACTCTTTAGATTTTCTTGTTGGATATTTTTTCTTTAGTGGATTTGGAGAAATCTATAAAGATATTAAAGATAAGCATCTAAGAATCCTAATAGGGATGAATGCCGATGTAGATGTTCATAACGCCATTTTTGAGTATACGACATATAATAACCAGAAGAGTTTCCTCCCTTCTATACAAAACGTACAAAATGAATGGATAGAAAATTCAATTAAAATTATTAATAATGCAGACTTTGTTGATACCAAAATAAATATAGACGCTTATAAACTTTTCAAACAAAAGCTATTGGAAGGCACTTTAGAAATACGTAAAACAAAAGAACCTAATCATGCCAAGATGTACTTGTTTAGCTTACCTGAAGAGCAACAGATTTTAAACCAAAATCCTGGCAAAGTAATAATTGGTTCTAGCAACTTTTCTTATCAGGGATTTCGTTCAAGAAATGAGATCAATGTATTCTTGCAAGACTCTTATGATTACCGTGACGCAAAAACTATTTTTGATAACCTTTGGGCTGAAGCGTTTCCTCTTACAGGAGATCAAGAATCTAATGAAAACTTAATAGAGCAAATAGAAAAATTTACGTGGATAGAACAAAGACCTAGCCCTTACCTACTTTATATTAGAACTTTGTATGAATATTTCAGGAAAGAAGAAGGTATCATTAAAACACCTAAAGAATTAACACGAGATAGAATGAATCAATATTTTGATGTTGCCTATCAAACGGATGCTATCCAAGAAGGTGTTTATAAAATAAAAAAACACTCCGGGGTTATAATTGCTGATGTCGTCGGCCTAGGAAAGAGTATTATTGCTGCAAGTATCGCAGCTAACTTAGACCAACCCGTTGTAATCGTCACTCCTCCTCACTTGAAACAACAATGGGAGGACTATGCAGCAGATTTTGGTTTAATTGGTCATAAAATTTACACTTCAGGAAAATTGGAAACTGCTGCAGAAGAGAATAAAGGAAACAAAAACTTTGTTGTGATAATAGACGAAGCTCACCGTTATAGAAATGAGGATACTGAATCCTATGCACATCTACACCAATTATGCGCAGGTAATAAGGTGATTTTACTCTCAGCAACACCATTTAACAACAAGCCAGAGGATATTTTCTCTTTAATTAAGCTCTTCCAAATTGCATCACGCTCAACAATACAAACAGTTGATGATCTTAGCATCCATATGGACCTTTTGATTGCTAGACACAAAGAACTGAAACGAAAAAGCAGGAATGGGGAGTTAACGGATTCTCAGATGAGTAAGAAGTTACAAGAAATTGCAAGCCAAATTCGAGCTATATTGGACCCTGTGATTATAAGACGAACACGCATAGATTTAGAAAAGATTAACGAATACAAAAAAGATTTGGAAGCTCAAAATATCCAATTCTCTTTAGTTAAACCTCCAAAGGCAAAAGAGTATGATTTAGGTGATTTAACTGAACTTTATACGAACACTCTGGATTTACTTATTGGATCTCCTCTGGATTTAGCTGGATTATCAAAAAATATATTTAAAGGATTTACAGGAGCTAGATATAAACCTTTGACTTATCTGAAGGAACAAAAAGAGATTATAAAGAAATATGAAAAGTATTTCGAGGTTGCTAACTTTAAAACAGGACAAACCAACTTAGCAACTTTCATGCAACAGCTCTTTGTTCGTAGATTTGAAAGTTCTAAATACAGCTTTATAGAAACGGTTAAAAATGTATTGGCTTCAATGGAAAACCTGAAGAACTGGTATTTTCAATTTGGGAAGGTGCCTCTTTATAAAAAAGGTTCTCTCCCTGATTTTGATTCATTACAAGATTTATTCGATGATTCACTGGGAGGTCTTTTCGAGTTTGACGATTTCTTGCAATCTACTCTTTATAAAGAATTAGAAAAAGGTTTATTTTTTGTAGAAGCTAAAGATTTAAATGAACAATTCCCCTCTGATTTAGAAAACGATATTGAGTTGTTTAAATATTTTATCTCACATTGGTCTAAAACAACAATTGACCCTAAATTTGATTTAATTAAGAAAAGTATAAGAAGATCTCTTAAAAATGACTCTAAAAGAAAGATTATTATTTTCACTGAATTTAGTGATACTGCCATCTACCTACAAGAGCAACTGAAAAAGAGCAACATAAGATCAATGCTTTATACTTCTAAACATGCATCTAAGACAGCTCGACAAAGAATTAGAGAAAACTTTGATGCAGGATATCCTAATGGGTTACAAGTGGATGACTATGATGTGCTAGTGGCCACTGATGCAATTTCAGAAGGTTACAGTTTACATAGAGCCGGTACTAT
>JAQVGE010000218.1 GCA_028696935.1 Minisyncoccota bacterium
GGCGTTGATGGCGTCTATGATGATGATCCGCGAACAAACAAACATGCTCACTTTATTCCCGAGATAACATTCGGAGATCTTCTTATGAAGAATCTCCAGGTTATGGATCAAACAGCGGTTTCCATGATACAATATCAAGACATTATTATTTATGTTTTTAATATGAATGATACACATAATTTTCTTCGCATTTTAAACGGCGAAAAAATAGGAACAATCGTTAAGAAAGGATAACAATTATGGATGAACTAGCCCTTGAAGCCCTCGATAAGATGGAGAAAACCGTTCAAGTTTTCAAAGCCAACCTCAACACGCTTAGAACTGGACGCGCTAATGCGGCTTTGCTTGATCGCATTGAAGTCGAATATTATGGTGACAAGATTCTCATCGGTCAAATTGCCTCTATTACTGTTCCTGAACCTCGTCAGTTGCTCGTTAAACCGTATGACAAGGGTGACTTAAAATCAATCGTTTCAGCCATTAACACCAGCGATATAAGCATTAATCCGATTGTCGATGGCGATCAGATACGCTTGATTATTCCGGCGTTAACCGAAGAGACAAGACTCGATTTAGTTAAGCGTGCTAAAGTATATTCGGAAGAGTCAAAAGTCGCTATTCGCAATATACGTCGTGAATATGTTGACTTTATAAAAAGCTCCGATGATTATAGTGACGACTTAAAAAAACGCATAGAAGGCGAAATCCAAAAAGTTACGGATGAGTCGAATAAAAAAATTGAAGAAGTTCTCGTCACAAAAGAAAAAGAAATCATGTCGATATAAGGGCGGTTAATCCGCTCTTTCTTTTTATTTAAAAAGGTTTTGGCGATTGATTCTTTTATACTGCGCCCGCCCATTGTATACTATTTACATGGTTTCGTATCAAAATAACGACTCTTTAAAAACCTTCAATCTTGAAAAACCAATTGCTCATATTGCTTTTATCATGGATGGAAATGGTCGGTGGGCAAAAGCTAGAGGACTACCTCGCCATCTTGGACATAAAGAAGCGTGTGAAAGAATTATTGATGTGTTAAATAACTGCAGGGAATTTGGAATAAAAGTTATTTCTTTGTATGCTTTTTCAACTGAAAATTGGAAACGCCCAAAAACCGAAATCAGTCATCTTTTTCACTACTTGGAAGTGTTTTTTAATCGTGAGCTTAAAACGCTCATTCGCGATGGTGTCAAAGTGATAGTTTCCGGCGATGTTAGCCGCTTACCAAAGAAAACACAAAACACGATTTCTGATGCAATCAAACAAACCTCGGCTTGTGATCAACACATCATGAATATTTGCCTAAATTATGGCGGTCAGCAAGAAATAGTTCGGGCTGTAAAAATAATATCTGAAAAGGTTAACAATGGGTCGCTTAACATCAATCAAATTGATGAAAAAACAGTATCGCAGTATCTCTATACGGCTGAATTGCCTCCGGTTGATTTAATGATTAGAACGAGTGGAGAGTACCGTTTATCAAATTTCTTACTCTGGCAAAATGCTTATGCTGAGTTTATTTTTCCAAAGGTTCATTGGCCTGATTTTGATCGCGAACAATTAATTCTTTGTCTACAAGAATATGTTAGTCGAAATCGTCGTTTCGGGGGGTTAAAAAATGAATAAAAACCTATCGAAAATTACCACAAACGAACTCTCAAGCGAAACAAAAGCTTCGATGAAAACGAGGGTTATCACCTCAATTGTTTTAGCATTGATCTGTCTACCTTGTGCTTTTGTCGGTGGGTGGTTTTATTTTGCCCTAATCTTTATTGTTGTCGCGATTTCAACTCATGAAATTGTCTCAGTTGAACGGAAAAGACGGTTCTCTCTTTTTATATACATTTTTTGTTTTGTGATAATGTTTGCTCTTGTTTATTGGGTTTTCATCAAAAACCAAGTTTTACAATACCGTGATAATCCAATAGATTACACTTTTGCCATTGAAAAAGGCTTCACGACAATGTCGGTTTCGACCATTGCCATTGCTGCTGCAGCAGGTGTGTTCTTTTTTGTTGTCTTGGCCAATGAAAAATTTACGATTCATGATGCGAGCTATCTATTTACGATGATTGTTGTGGTGGCTTTAGGAATGCAAGCGCTGTTATTCATGCGCTACTATCCATACTCAAAATTTGCTTTTGATTCGGTGAATAATTCAATTGATATAACAACACCGACATTTAAATATTTACATTCGGCGTTTCTTTTACTTTATTTAGCGATTGGTGTAATGATTAACGATATCGGTGCTTACTTTATTGGTTTACTATTTGGCCATAAAAAAGTGAATCCTCGCATCTCTCCAAAAAAGACATGGGAAGGCTTTTTTGGTGGCATAATTGTCAGTTTTGTAATTTCGTTTGCTTTCGCTTTGACCGTTAGTTATTTTGGAATGCCCATTTTACCATTTTTAACGATTGATAAATGGTATTGGATACTTCTCTTGTCTCTAGCAATGCCCATTATTGGAAATCTTGGTGATTTCACCTTTAGTTCAATTAAACGCCATTACGAAATAAAAGATTTCGGAACCTTTTTACGGGGTCACGGTGGCGTTTTAGATCGCCTTGATTCAGCACTTTTTTCCGCCATTGTGGTCGCAAGTCTTATTATTTTTATCAATAATGGATGGGATTTCTTTTTATGAAGCGCATCCTCCTTCTCGGAGCATCCGGAAGCATTGGTCAGCAAACCCTTGATGTCATTTCCTCTTATCCAAATGATTTT
>JAQVGE010000219.1 GCA_028696935.1 Minisyncoccota bacterium
GTTCGGTTTGATCGTGCATATGTATCTCCTGTATATGTATGTATACAATATCACATCAAAATAACCTCTTGCAACCCCAATCTTGTGATTTTGTAACTCTCCTGTCCTGCACCCATATTTGCATTCCACTGCGCTTGCATTTTTAGGGCGGGCTTGAAATGATGCTTTCCATGAACGAACGCGACGACCATGGCATGCAAATATACCTGCGCGAAATTGGCCAGGTGGATTTACTGACCCCGGCGGAAGAGGTCAAACTGGCCCGGCGAATCAAGCGGGGCGACGAGGCCGCGCGCCAGCAAATGATTAGTGCCAACTTGCGCCTCGTGGTCAAAATTGCCGGGGACTATGCTCGGCTGGGACTGCCGCTGCTCGATCTGATTTCCGAGGGCAACCTGGGGTTGATGAAAGCCGTGGACCGGTTTGACCCTAAGAAGGGTGGCAAACTTAGCACCTATGCGGCGTGGTGGATCAAGCAGGGTATCCGGCGGGCGCTGGCCAATCAGGGCAAGACGATCCGGCTGCCGTCGCATATGGTCGACAAACTCTTTCGCATGCGCCGGATGCAGGAGACCTTGGCCCACGAACTGGGGCGGGTGCCCACAACTCATGAGATGGCCAAGCGGCTCGAAGTGTCCGAGAAAACCGTGAAGTACTGGATGGAGGTGTCGCAGCGGCCGACGTCTCTGGACGTCCCCTTGGGCGAGGATGGGCGCGAGAGCCTGGGCGATACCATTAGCGACGCGAAAGCACGATCGCCATTCGAGGAGTTGAACGACCAGCAACTGATTGAAGAAATGACGCAGTACATCACAAAGCTGGGCAAGCGTGAACAGTTGATCTTGAAACGACGCTTCGGCCTCGACGGGGTCGAGCCCGAGTCGCTCGAAGAAGTCGGGGTGCGATTGGGTGTGACGCGCGAACGAGTCCGCCAACTGCAAAATCAAGCATTGGCTGCGCTCCGGCAAAAGATGCTCGACGATTAGCGCGACGGCCCCAACGGGCTTCCGTACGACAGCAACACAACACTCCAAGGAGACGATCATGGCAGATGAGGCAGGCAAAGACATCCAGATGGATGCAACAAATTTGTATCGCGAAGAAACCTATACAGATCTCAAGACCGGCTCATTGCGCAAGATGGTGCCGGTGACAGTTGATGGCGAGGTTGATCTGGCGCGGGAAGCCATCTATACGGCGGTGGCGCAAGTGATGACCCCCGGCGGGGTCTTGCCCCTGAGCGGCGAAATCCGTGGCGCCAAAAACATGACCGAGGCCATGGCCGGGTTCCCGGCGGCGATCAAGCAAGCTATTGCTGATCTGCGCGAGGAAATGGAAACCATGCAACGTGAACGCGCCTCGCAAATCATCGTGCCCGGACGCACACCGCCTCCCGACTTACTGGCGCGCTGAGGCGGTACCTGCTGGCGGCGTGTGGGAGGTTTCCAGCGCTTGGAAGAGCATAAAGCCCAACAATTACTTATGGTTTGTCACACGATTGTTAATTAATCATCGTGTGAAAATAGTGGACCATGGATTTTGAGAGCTATCTCTTAAGTCTTTTATTATCAATAAGTTAATGGATGTTTATGAAAATCAGGCGGCCTAATCTGCACGATGGTTAATTAACTATCACTTTGACTGTGGCTTGGTTGAGAGGGGTGCTGCGATTACTGAGGCCAAGGGGGAGCACCCCATCTTGACTGTCTGACATCCGCTGTCAATGGGCAGCCGGAGCAGCCATGATTTTCGCCAGTGAGCTGAGTCGCGCGAGGCATTACAGTCGTATCTTTGTGTTCGTGGTGCTCTTGGCAAGACAGGTCTTTAGGGATTATGGAGGGAGGCATCCGGGATTCACCACTGTTATAGTTCCCACCTTCGCCAAGGATGGGGCGGATAAGCAGTCAAATCGCGTTGGATACAGATTTGATCGGTCATCAACCATCTTGACGGCGTAGGGGGGTGGAGATTAGCGTGGGAGTCGTGAAGAGGCTGAAAATTATTTTAATGGGTTCCGGGGCACTGGCGTGTCCACTGCTGGAGGCTATTTTGGCAGCGGGACGCGATGAGCTGGTGACGGTGGTGACCCAGCCGGATCGAGCCGCGGGGCGGGGGTTGCAGTGTACGGCGTGCGTGTTAAAACCGTTGGCGGAATCCCGTGGCTTGCCCGTGCTGACGCCGGAGCAGGCGAGCGATCCGGCGTGTGTGGCGGAGTTGGCGGCGCTGGCTCCCGATGTGGTGGTGGTGGCGAGCTATGGGCAGTTTCTGAAAGAGAATCTATTGGCGGTACCGACATTAGGGACGGTGAACGTGCATCCGTCGCTGCTGCCCAAATACCGGGGGGCAAGCCCGATCCAGTGGGCACTGGCGAATGGCGACACAGAAACAGGGGTGACGGTGCTGCACGTGACGCCGCGAATGGATGCCGGGGATATTTTGGCACAGGAGCGGATGACGATTGGGCAGGAAGACGTTTTTTGCACACTGGAGCCGAAGCTGGCAGACAAAGGTGCAGAGTTGCTGCTACGGGTGCTGGATGAGTTCCGTGCCGGACGAACCCAGGGTGTGGCGCAAAATGATACTCTGGCGTTGGCGCGCAAGCTGGTGAAGGTGGATGGGCGGGTGGGCTGGTGTCTGCCGGCGCAGGCCATCCGGAACCGGTGGCGGGGGTTTGCGCCGTGGCCGGGGGCCTATACATTTTTGCCGGGGGGGGTGTTGTTG
>JAQVGE010000220.1 GCA_028696935.1 Minisyncoccota bacterium
TTATACAAGGCTGAATACTTAACTTCCTGTCATTGTGAAAGAAAAGCAGGTATTGAGATTTCTATGTCACAATATGGTTTAAAACGAGCCTTCTGATGCATAAAAACACAACAAAAGGCGTCTATATAGCTATTTATGGGTAGTTTAAACTTTTCAAATCCTTTTGTGATATTGACACAACGAGTCAGGTTATATCCGATAAAATTAATTTTCTGTTTGTCAACGTAATAAGTTTGTTTTGTTTCTTGTCTTTTCTTGTCAGCCAGCCGAAATAGCCCGATAAACTTGTCTAAATGCACAAAGCCAAAATATAAACTCTCCACAGATCATTGTTTTTTTCTTTCAAAACGCACTTCAACTGTCTAACCGAAAAAAAAACAATGTACTGTGACCGCTCTGCCTATTATCAAAAAGCTATAAAAGCCACTGCAAGACAATTGAAAAATTCACTAACTTGCTGTGGCTTTTTTTGCTTTTTGGGCGATTAGGTCATGATTAGAAGTATAACCATTTATTTTTCTTTTTACCTTTTTTCTCAATAGTATTAGTATTTTTGCTATAATCAAAATAGACTTTATAAGCAATGCTAGGAATGAAAGTAAAAAGTCCGATTTTATAAAGCCCAAGCGGACGGTTATAGTAAATCAAATTTCTTCTATTATTGTCGTTATCATAATAGTAGTCAAATGGATTTATACGATTGTAAACATTGTAAATCGAATATGACCAAATCGCCCTATTACCTTTTTTTGTGGTTATTGTATGATTAAAACCAAGATCTAATCTATGGTAAGCTTGCATTCTTTCTGAATTTTTCTGTCCGTAAATCAACTCAATATTAGTTTTTCCAGTTTCTGGATTAATAGTATATTGTTTACCTAAGGATGGGGTATAAGGTGTGCCGCTTTGCAAAATCCAGACAGCACTCATAGTCCAGCTATTACTAAGATCACGATTTACGTTCAACGTAAAACTGTGTGGACGGTTGTAGTCGAATTCATAGGTTTCACCATTATTAATATTCGCAAAAGTACGGTTAGCATAAGACCATGCATACGATAGCGAACCAGTCCATTTACCTGAGTTTTTCTTTAACATAAACTCTGCTCCGTAAGCAATTCCTTCTCCACTGGTTTCAATTTTATTTTCTATACCAGTAATGTTCAGCATATTTTCGTAACCTTCTTTAAGAGAAACTAAATTCTCCATTTTTTTGTAATCGATATTGGTTTCGGTAGTATATTTACAATCGGAGAAACTGCTATACCACGAGGCGGAAAACTGATTTGAAATTTCTGGAAGTAAATCCGATGTGGCTGGTAGCCATACTTCACGTTTTAATAATTCGGTTTGAGCAAAAACTAAGTGCGAATTCTGACTGACACGCATATAATTAATATTCAGACTTTGATTACTGTTTATTTTATAAGAAAGGTTTACACGTGGTTCAATTTCCAAGAAACTCTCACCGCTGTTCGAGAAATTATTAATACGCAATGATGGTTGAAGCAAAAGTCCAGAAAACAACTTTATTATATTATCAAGATAAATTGACGATTCAACTGAATGATAAATATCGCCAATTGCCGGAATGCTGGAAGAAGAAAGATAATTATAGTTCGGTTCATAAACTATATATCCTACATGACCACCAAACTCCATGTTCCAATTTTTCAAAAAAGAATACTTCCAAGCAGTCCGGATCGAAAAATCGTTGACAGAAGATTGATTCATTATTTCGATTTCCTTATTTATTTCCGCTTCTTTATAGCTATATTTTAACCCTGATTTATTGCGGTAACGACTGTAGGAAAGAATGCTCTCAGCATAAAGTTTTGAACTAAATACACGATTCCAACGTCCCGACATTAACCAGTTTCCCCACTGTTGATTAATATGGCTTTTTTCGCCATTATGCATTTTCCAAGGCTTTGTCCAATAGTTGAGATAGTCATCTCCCTGATACAGATTAAAACTTAAATTATTTTTTTCATCTGGCTTCCAACTGAGTTTAGCATTAATATCATGGAATCCATAAGCCACTATAACATTATTTCCGTCTGATATCGTACTGAAACCAGCCAGTAAACCATCAATCAGGGTTTTACGAGCAGTAACAATATAACTCATTTTTTTATTAGCTAATGGACCTTCAAAAGTTAATGAAGCATCAGTCAAGCCTAAACTAAATGAGCCTTGATGTTTGGATATGTCACCTTCACGCTGAGTAATATCTACAATTGACGACAATTTTCCTCCATGTCGAGCAGGAAAGTTTCCTTTATAAAAATCCACAGAATTAATCATATCAGGATTAAATACTGACATTAAACCTCCTAAATGATTTACATAAATTAAGGGTACATTATCCAGTAAATACTGATTTTGTCCAGGTGCTCCACCTCGCACCATCATTAGACTCATGCCTTCCGATTGCGTTTGAACTCCCGGAAGTAATTGCAAAGCTTTAATCACATCAGGTTTTCCTCCAATAGTTGGTATTAGTGATAACTCTTTAGCAGATAAACGGGTTACATCATAACTTTTTTCGTGAGAGGCCGTTACTATTACTTCTTGTAGATTGTTTTCAATTTTAAGTTTTACATTTATTAAACTATCTCTGATTGATTGAATACTTATGTTTTGAGTTTGATAACCAATATAAGAAACAGTTAATACGCAGGAAGAATTCACTTTCAAGCTAAAATAACCACGATTG